>CAXHCG010000056.1:0-10111 GCA_964014905.1 uncultured Candidatus Poseidoniales archaeon
GATAACCTGCGTCTTTGATGACCTCCTCGTCGATAAAGGCGAGAAGTTTCTTCACGCCGTTTGGAGTCACGTGTCCACAGGTGTCGCACACGCAAAGACGACGTACGCCAAGTTCCATCGCCCGATGATAAATCATCTTCACGTCTTCCGGGTTTGACCGTGTCGTGTCCTCCGTAACAAACATCACTGGTACATCGTTCTCAACGGCGTACGACACCGCTTTTTCCATGGTTGAAACCAATTTTTCCATGGTCCAACCTTCGGTGTACTGACGTATGGGACTGGTGCCCAGAAAAGCCGAGGCTTGAATCTCCATCTCATGTTTGGCTTGCATTTCGACCAGTGGCTCAATGTCGCCCATCAACGTGCGAACGGCGGCCCCGGGTCGGATGGCGTAATCGTTTTCTCGAATGTGGGTCAGCATGGCGTCGATGTGTTTTCGGTGGAAAGGTCCAGCGCCCGGGAGACCGAGGTCAACCTTTTGGATCCCGAGTTTTTCCATGTAGCCCAAGAGTTCAATTTTTTGCTCAATGGTCGGGTTGCGAGCACTTGGGCTCTGCAAGCCGTCGCGCAGCGTCTCATCGTCAAACCAAATGTCGTGTGGATGGTTGGCAGCGTTCCGCTTGAACTCATAGTCAACCGTGTTCCAATCATAGATCAAAGAACGCTCGTCCATCAAAATCACCGCTGAGATGAAATCCCCCAGCATGCTTGAGACGATGCCATCATGTTTGAATGCGTCGCTTGAACGCTTTCACCATAAATCCGAAAAGCGCAGGGGAGGTGTCCATCACTCTTCTTCGCCAAGGAGAGATTCCTCGTCTTCATCATCAACGTCCAGGAGGGAAGCAGACACACGGGATGAGAAGATGATTTCATCGATGAATCCACCTTTTTGCTTGTTTCTGAGTTCCATCACTCGCGTACCACGGGTGGATTTCCCACTTGTTTCTTTGGTTTGAGAGACTCGGATTCGGATCATCATGCCCGACTTTGTCAGCAGGAAAAGGTGGTCCTCGATGTCCGGGATGGTTCGAACGCTGATGATGGAGTCTTCATGTTCTTCGTCGAGTTTCATGGTACGTACGCCTTTCGCTCCGGGTTTTGTCCGGCGGTAGCCGTCGGTTACCATTTTCGGAGAACCGTCAACTTCGAACTTGGGATTGCCTGCCGCATCCGTGTCGTGCACCTTTTCTGCCGTACCGAGACGGCTGCGTTTCGCCATGCCGTACTTGGAAATGGTCAAGATGTGTTCATCAGCGCTGAGCATGGCCACCATGCCGGCGACGAAACCGCCACCCGAGCCCTTGCGGTCGCTGACCTTGATGCCGTAAACGCCGCCCGAAACCCGGCCAGAGGCACGAATCGCACCGCAATTGAACCGAGAGGCATACCCCGTGGTTGAAATCATAACGATGTCATGGTCATTGGTCGCTGACCGGACGTTGACCAGCGAATCGCCTTCTTTCTTGAACCGAAGTGCATACTTGCCGTTTCGATTGATGCGAACGTATTCGGACAGCGCCGTTTTCTTGATGAGCCCCAGCTGCGTGGCGAAGAGAAGGTAATGGTCGTCCGGTTCCTCAAGCAGTTCACGTGAGACTGGCAAAATGCTGACGATGTTCTCGTCTTCCCGCAAACTCTCCAGAAGATTGCGGATGTGTGAGCCTCTTGATTGTCGGCTGCCGAGGGGAGTTTCCCATGCCTTGAGGCCGTAAACGCGACCCTGGTCGGTGAAGATCAACAGACGGTCTTTACTGAAACACGCCGTGATGAGTTGCGGTGTATCCTCTGTTTTCGTGGTGACGCCTTTGAGCCCTCTGCCTCCACGGTTCTGCGTCCGGAAGGTTTCCACTGGTGTGTGGCGAATGTAATTGTCCTCGCTGAGGGTGATCACAATGGCACGCTCCTCTATCAAGTCCTCTCGGTCCATGGATAGCGGCATCGGGTCGATGAACGAGCGTCGCTCGTCGCCGTGTCGATCAACAAGTTCGGCAAGTTCGTCTTTCAAAATGCTCAGACGGCGAGGCCTCGAAGCCAAAATGTCCTCGAGGTCGGCAATGACGAGTTTCAATTCCTCGTGTTCGCCTTGGACCTTGGAGACATCAAGTTGACTCAACTGGTACAGGCGCCGTTCTGCAATGGCTTTCGCCTGCGCTTCGCTGAAATCGAAGGGATCGATGCCGGGCATGGCTTGATCGCCTCGCAGGACGGCTTCGAATTGGTCTCGGCTGGCGCTGGCTTTGCCGACCGCTACCACGTCATCAATTCGGTCTTGCGCCTTCACCAACCCTTCCAAAATATGGGCGCGGGCTTTGGCCTTGTTCAACTCAAAACCAGCGCGCCGTTCAATCACCGTTTCTCGATGAGCGACGTAGGTGTGAATCATGGTTGAGATGTCCAACAACACCGGGCGCCCGTCGAGGATGCCCATCATGTTGGCCGAGTATGATTCTTGCAACCGACTGGATTTGAAGAGTTGGTTCAGAACGGCGTGCGGATCGGCGTTGTTCTTGACCTCAATGACCACTCGGATGCCCTCTTTTGAGGATTCATCTCGGATGTCTCTGATACCGATCACAACTTCTTTGTTCACCAAATCTGCGATTTGAACAAGCATGTCCGCTTTCTTGACCTGGTAGGGGATTTCGTGAACAACGATTCGCTTCCCTTTGTCGTCGTCAAAGACATCGCACTTGGACCGCACGTGAAAGCGACCTTTGCCCGTTGCGTACATGTCGATGATGCCGTCGATGCCATGAATGGAGGCCCCGGTTGGGAAATCTGGACCTTTGACGTGCTGCATGTACTCTTCTATAGAGATGGAGGGTTTGCCCTCGGCGCCGGTCTCAAGAATCGTATCGACGTGAAGGTTCACGGCGCCTGCCACTTCCGTCAGGTTGTGTGGAGGGATTCGGGTCGCCATACCGACAGCAATTCCGTCGCTGCCGTTGAGCAACAAGTTTGGAAGCCGAGCAGGGAGGACGGTCGGTTCGCTCTCTGAATCATCGAAGTTGGGTTGGAAGTCAACCGTGTCTTTGTTGATGTCCTCCAACATGTGCTTCGAAATTCGGTCAAGCCGACTCTCAGTGTATCGCATAGCAGCGGGTGGATCACCATCGATGGAACCAAAATTGCCTTGCCCGTCAACAAGTGGATAGCGAAGCGAGAATTCCTGAGCCATGCGAACCATGGTGTCGTAAATCGATTGATCACCGTGGGGGTGATACTTACCCATCACTTCACCAACGGAACGAGCGGATTTGCTGAATTTCTTTTCAGCGGTGTGTCCGCCCTCAAACATGCCGTAGAGCACGCGTCGGTGAACGGGTTTGAGACCGTCCCGTGCATCGGGAAGCGCACGACCGATGATGACCGACATCGCGTAATTGATGTAGGAATTTTTCATTTCAGTGTTGAGTGAATGGTTCAGGATAATCTCGCCTGATCCAGCTGTTCCGTCGTCGGTGGTCGTGGTTTCTTCGTCAGATGTCAAGGTTGGTCACCTCCTTTGCATGGCGTTCAATAAACGCCCGACGTTCGGGTACGTCCTCGCCCATCAGGGTTTCGAACATGCGGTCGGTCTCTTCGGCTTCTTTGACCGTGACCTTGAGCATGGTCCGGGTTTCTGGATTCATGGTGGTCTCCCAGAGTTGGTCCGGGTTCATCTCACCAAGACCTTTGTAGCGTTGAACGCCGATCTTCGAGGCGGGGTTGTCGCCTCTCAAATCGTCAATGATGGTGTCTCGCTCCTCGTCGCTGAAGGCGTAGCGGTTGATTTTCCCTTTGCTCAATTGGTACAAGGGTGGCTGAGCGATGAAGACGTGCCCGCCCTCAATGGCGGGACGCATAAAGCGCCAGAGGAAAGTGAGCATCAGGGTCCGGATGTGGGCTCCGTCGACGTCAGCGTCCGTCATGATGATCAGCTTGTTGTATCGGAGTTTGGCGGTATCAAAGGCTCCTTCATCGCCTTCATTGTTGCCAACGCCGGCGCCAAAAGCACGAATCATGGTCTGAATCTCTTGATTTTGGAACACCTTGGCGACGTTGTGCATTTGGCGTTCAACGTTCAAAATCTTACCCCTGAGCGGCAGAATCGCCTGTATGCGTCGGTCGCGTCCAGTCTTGGCTGAACCCCCTGCAGAATCGCCTTCAACGAGGTAAATTTCGCATTCCTCGGGCTTACGGGACTGGCAGTCTGCGAGTTTGCCGGGCAGACCTCCGCCTTCAAGGACGCCTTTTCGGCGGGTTAAATCCCTCGCTTTTCGGGCGGCCTCTCTGGCCTTTGATGCCAAGACCGCCTTGTCAACGATCAATTTTCCAACGCTCGGATTTTCTTCAAAGAATTCGTTCAGCTTTTCATAAACGACGGTTTGCACAATCCCGGAAACTTCGCTGCTCACGAGTTTATCTTTTGTTTGGGATGAAAAGGAGGGGTCGGGGTGCTTGACGCTGACGATGGCGGCCAAGCCTTCTCGGACGTCGTCGCCGGACAAACCATCGTTTTTCAGCAACTTTTTCTTTTTGGCATACCCGTTGATGCAGCTGGTCAACGCTGTCCGAAGACCGGACATGTGGGTTCCACCGTCCTTGTTTCGAATGATGTTGGTGTAGCATTGGATGCTTTCACTGAACGCATCGGACCATTGCAGAGCCAGTTCCACGGAAACTGGACCCTTCTCAATCTCTTTCTCCCCGGAAATCAGGATCGGATCGGCATGAAGCGTCTCGCGTCGCACGTTTATTTGTTTGACAAATTCAGAAATTCCGCCAGCGTAGTGGTGTTCAACCGTGTGGACTTCCTCGCTTCGGTCGTCCGTTATGATGATCTTCAACCCAGCATTGAGGAAGGATGTTTCCTTGAGTCGGCTATCGATTTGGTCAAAGTCGAATTCAACAATGTTTGTGAAAATGGACGTATCGGGTTTGAAGGAAATGACGGTGCCTGTGTCATCGCACGTCCCGACCGCTTCCAGTTCTGAAACGCGAACGCCCGCCTCAAATCGCTGCTTGTACACCGTGCCGTCCCGATGGATTTCGACTTCCATCCACTCAGACACGGCGTTGACGGCGGAAACGCCGACACCGTGAAGTCCACCGCTCACTTTGTAGGAGCTGTTGTCAAATTTACCGCCTGCATGCAGTTTTGTCATGATGACTTCGGTTGCAGAAATGCCAAATTCTTCGTGTTTGTCGACCGGGATGCCGCGCCCATAGTCTCGGACGGACAACGAGTGATCTTCGTGTAGAACGACTTCGACAACGTCGTTAAACCCTGCCAGGTGTTCGTCCACAGAGTTGTCAACGACCTCCCAAATGCAGTGGTGCAGGGCAGAACCATCGTGAGGGTCGCCAAGGTACATTCCTGGTCGTTTTCGAACCGCTTCAAGTCCCTCGAGAACTTGGATGCTCCCGGCGTCATAATTTTCACTCATATCATCGCCTCAAAAAGTTGGTAAAATCGGGGGGATGCGGGCTGATTTCATAACGCGAAGTTGCCCTCTTCCTCCTTCAAAATACACTGCGCGCCACGGGGTATAAACATACCCCCTTTGGAGCCATAAAAACGATGCATTGCGCAACATTTTCAACGGCCGATAATGTTCCGAAATTCATCAAACCGCCCGATGGTGGCCAAGAGGCTCCAGCAATGACATTCTTCAGCGAAAACCGGGCTCACCGACCTTGCGTGAGCGTTAAGAACAGAGCGCAGATGGGCGTTCCATGGCTGACCCAAAAGTGTGCGCCTCCCTCGAAGGCACGACCGTGAAAGAAATGGCGGACGAAGCTGCACGAGCAAACCTAGCGGGCGCCGACTTCGTGGAGGTACGGTTTGACCGCCTCTACCTCAAGCGCCCAGAAGCCGAGCCGGTTGAGGACGAAAACGGTGAAATCAAGCACGTGATGCCGCCTGAAAGTGAATGGCCCGTTCGAGACATGGAAACCATCAACGTGGATGCAGCCATTCAGCAATTGAAGGAAAGCATCCCCCTGCCCGTCATCTTTACCGTTCGCCCAACAGAGGAAGGAGGGCACTACCCCGGAGAAGAAACCATGCGATATGAGATCTTGGAGAAGGCCATTGCATCAGGCGTCAACTCCATCGATCTGGAACTTTCCATCGACGAAGAAACCAGAACCTCTCTTCTCGACCAAGCCGCTTCCGCCAAAGTGAGCATTATCTCATCCATGCACAACACCTCCACCACCCCGAGTGCGAGCGAACTTGTTGAACTCGTGAAAGAGCACTCCAAGGAAGGCGAGACGTTCAAGTTCTGCGGCACCGTTAACGACCACCAGGACGCCTTGCAAATCGTCGAAGCGAGTTATGAATTGAAGAATTCACCCCTTACCTTCTCCCTGATGGCGCTCGGAAACGGTGGCGATTGGGCACGATTGCACGCCCCTGTTCTAGGCCAGTCATTGGTTTTCGCAACCCTCCGCTCGGAGTTCAAACTCTCAAACAAAGGCCTTGTGAACATTCGCGACCTCAAGAACGCCTGGGCCTTGATGGAATACTGAAGCGCCGTTTATTCCGCTTCAGTTGAAGCTGTTTGTTGTTCAAGGACGGGAACCGAGGTATCCACGGTTGACGCATTGTCGAGCCCAGATTCCATGTAGCGCTTGTTCAAGAGAACGGGAACGATCACCACCGCTGCAAGCAAAACAAACAGCGTGAGCGGTACCGTCCACGGTGGAAGCAAAGCGGTGCGTTCGGTTGGAATCACGGTGATATCGGCGACCAGAACACTGTTTGACGACGCCACGTCTCCGTCGTTGCTGTTGTCCCAAGCATCAACAACGAGGTAGAAGTCTTGCCACTCGGAACCTCCGAACAAGGAATTGTAGACTTCTGGTCCGTCAAGAGCGACCGAAAACGTCGCTTCTTCCCTTCCCTCATACTGGTGCACATCACGGTAGGTCTGCCAACCAATCGGGTTGAAACTCCTCCACTCAGGAG
Organism: uncultured Candidatus Poseidoniales archaeon; assembly: GCA_964014905.1. Lineage (GTDB taxonomy): Archaea > Thermoplasmatota > Poseidoniia > Poseidoniales > Poseidoniaceae > Poseidonia. The sequence continues at coordinate 6,962 of CAXHCG010000056.1, forward strand.
GGATATCGCTCAATAAATCATCCCCGTCGTCCTCACCGAAGGAATCCCAAAACCACCAACCTCCGTGCATCATGCGATACACCTCCTCGTAGGAGTTGTATTGTGACGTCGTCATCAAGTACACATCGGCATTGGTTGGCGTCGTGATGCCGTCAACCAACTCATACAGCGAAACGCAAAAGGTTGTTCGATAGGTGCTTGAAAGGTTCATTCGAAGAACGCCGGCACTGTCGTTGCCAATCTCCATGACGGTGTATTGCCCACGCGTCAACGGCTCCAAGGTTGGCAACGGCCAACTGGGCGTGTACATCCACCGTTCCTCTGGATGGAGTTCAGGATCCCAATCACCTGAAACTTCTCCCTCGGCAACGTCGTCTTCTTTCTCCCGATCGTCCTCGTAAGGCTCATTGTAGAGGTACATATCACTCCATGAAGCGTGTGGCACCAGTGCAAGCCGTTGGGCGCTGGTGTTCCACTCTGGCGTCGTGACTTCACCCTCGCAAGAAGAAGCGGCCTGAGCAGGCTGAACCATGCTGGCGCTGGGAAAACACAACGTCCCCAAAATGAGGAAAAAAGCCGCGACGGTCTTCATTCGCATGGGTTCACTCACGCTAGGACTGGAGCGCTCGGTTATAGGACATTCCTCAACGCCGACGCAACGGGCGCACGTATCCGCTATCGTCGCTTCTTCGTTCATCCTTTGAGAGAATCTTTGGCGCAGGAGGAGGGAGGTGATGGTCCATACCGAGGAGGCCGCCTTGGCTTTCGACATGTTCGATGTCGGTGTAGGTTTCAGCCGCTTCCTTGGCTTCTTCTTCCAGGTCAGAGGGTTCTCGCATGACGAGCCAGCCGAGAACCAAAGCTACAACGATGAGCACCATGAACGTGGCCAATTCTGAGCCTGCGTCGGCGAGCCAGGATTTCCACTCATCAGCACTGAAGTCAGAAAGGGAAGGGGGACCTTCTGGTTCGGGGACGACTTCAAGATCTTCAACGTAGGTGTCGCATTGCCCCATGCCGTCGCACACCTCAACAAGAACGCTATAGAAGCCTGTGCTTTCCCACGTATTGATGGTGCGAACCGAAGATCCTGCAATGGGCGTGAGCCAGTCATCCGCAGGGTCGCCGTTCTCATCCAAATCCGTTTCAATATCGAAGTCCCATCGAACGGTGTATTCCGTCAGGATGCGCAGGTCCCGCTCGCTGATGGAACCGTCCTCGACGTCCAAATCTCTGTAAATTTCCATCTCAGAGCCTGCTTCTTCATCAAACACATCGGCGTCAAAAGAAATGGAAGAACCAACGAAGATGTTCTCTGGAACGTAAATATCTCTGGCCTCTGGAGGGTGGTCGACGATGACGGAAAATGTCTGACGTGAAACGTCCCCTGTTCCGAAACCGTCTCGAACGGTCAAGGACACCGTGTAGGTCCCGGGAAGGGTGTAGGCGTGCCATGGCATGGCATCATGAACCAGTGGCGTGGCATCTCCAAAGTCCCATGTGTACTGGACCAAACCGTTCCAATCGGGTGATTCCACTTCGAAAGGAATGTATTTTCCTTCAAATTGACGGTCCCCGTCGCGGGTCCCTGAGGAATCAAAGTACAGCAAGCGTTCAGGAGCCGTGACCACCGCTCCGTCCTCGTTGAACGTATGCGACCAAGCATCGGGGACCGAGCCTTCCGGGAACGGCGTGGAGGTTGTGATGATCTCATCGCCGATGTAGCCATCCAAAATACGAACTTGGATGATCGGGAGTGGATTGGCAATCCGCACGGTCATCGTTCTGGCAAAACTCTGAACTCCTTCCTTGTCGGTGACCACCAAGGAAACGGTGTGAACACCGGGCGTTGTGAAGGTGTGCGTGACCTGAGGTCGGTCGCCAAACGTACCGTCTGAAAAGGTCCAGTTCCAAACGTCGATGTCGGTGGAATCACCCACGTCGCCGTCTGGGTCCATGCTGTCCAATCCATCAAAGACGTAAGCAGTATCAACCTGACCGTCTTCCTCGCGGAAGTCAATTTCCCGCGAGCCAGTGGCTGAGAGCGTGCGGACGTCAAAGGCGGCTACGGGCATTTGATTCAACACAACGACGCTGATGATGGCCGTGGCTTGACTCCCGTCATCGTCGGTCACGGTGAGGGAGAGCGTCTTGTTTCCTGGTACATCCCAAGCGACGATGGGGTTTTCTGCACTGCTTGTGATGCTGGAGAAGTCATCGTTGCGTGTGGGCGTTCCAGTTCCAACACGAACACCGTCGGGGAACGACCAAGCATAGGTCAGGATTTCACCGTCATCATCAACGAACATGTCTGGGAGAACCAAGCTTGTGTAGGTCATGGTCGTCAAGGTTTCAGCAAACACCTGGACAGGTATGCGGTTGTTGATGTGAACGAGAATGGTTTTCATTCCGGCGTTGATGCCGTCCGAAACCGTCAATGTGAGGTTGAATGTTTGGCTCTCCCCGTCAATTTCATCCCATTCATGTTGTTGGGCATAGGCACCAATTCCTCCGCTTTGTGTCCCATCGCCCCAGTTCCATTGGAAATCCAAATTGTCAATGGGGACGTTGTCCACGGTCCGCCCGGCGGAAAACAAGATGCGTTGGCCTGTGAGCAGGGTGATGTTGTTCTCGATCACAACGTTGTTTACGGTCACGATTGGGAACGGTTCTGTATCATCGCTGACATTGATGGCGTGAATCTGGGTTTCCGACCACGTGCCACCTTGGTCTTTGACTCGAAGGGTTGCGTTGTAAGCACCGACGGAAGTGTAGGAGCGCAACGGCGACTTCAAATTCGACGATTGATTGTCGCCAAAGACCCAAGCATAAGCGGTTGGTGCATCGAGGTACGGCAGGCTGTTGTTGGTGAGAGAAAGGCCCCACGCATCAAACCCTGAACCTTGGAATTGGATGTTCTCCCAGGTTTGAACATCGGTCAGTGAAACACTTCCGTTGGCCACGGGTTTCATGTTGCTGAGCATTTGAGGCGAGGTTTGGAGGGTGTCCACGACGTCTCCAAGCATGTCCTTCATGACCATTTCAAAGGCGTATTGATCGCCGAGCGGTGCGGTAAAGTAGACTTGGTTGTCGATGGAGACGCCCTGTCTCTTATACACATCTCCGAGCCCACGAGACCGCTGATAATCT
>CAXHCG010000057.1:0-10068 GCA_964014905.1 uncultured Candidatus Poseidoniales archaeon
GAGATTATCAGCGGTCTCGTGGGCTCGGAGATGTGTATAAGAGACAGGTAGCATCGTAGGTCGGTTGGAGTGGCTCTGTGGGGTTCATGGTGCCGTTGTCAGTTTCGTTTCCGGTGCCGTTGTCGGTTTCGTTTCCGGTGTTGTTGTCGCTTCCATTCCCGGTAGAATTACCTGTGCTACCGTCCGTGTCATCGTTTCCCTCATCGTCTGGATTGGGTTCAGAGGGCTCTTCCTCATCAGCGGGGGTTCGGTCAATGTCGACCACCATGGCCTCGGAGTGTGTATCTTCAACCGGATGGCTGGCCGTGATGGTGAATTGAATTTCTCCCTCTTCGCTGCTCTGCACCGAAAGCGACCAAGCCCCTTCCATGTTGGGCTGAGTGGAGATGGAAAAGTCCTCATCAATGCTGATGGAGACGGTAATCTCATTGGGGTGCAGATGGGCCACATCGCCAAGAATCACGATGGTGGACCCGTCGTCAATGACGTTGTTGATCGACAAGACCGGAGCAGGGTGCGTGTGAAACATGGAATGTGGGTCCAAAGGGACACAATCAAAGCCGTTTGCCGCTGAAGCGTTCAACACTTTTTCAGTGCCAACAACGCACGTGCTTTCTTCAATCACCTCTTCCTCAACGATGTCCTCGTTCACCGAAACGGTGTCATCCTCAGGCAACAAGGTGACCAGAAGGCTTGCGCTGAGGACCATAACCAAAGCCAACCATGCAAAATCACGATTCATGTTTTCTGGATATCCTGCCCGCTTATGTACGTTGGGAGACGATGACCCAACGAACGTCGTCAGCGAAATCAAACCTTCAAATGAGACGACGCTTCCCATCGTCACATGGAACGCATGATTGTGGGCGGAGGATGTTTTTGGTGCGTCGAAGGCGCTTACAAACAAATTCACGGTGTCGAATCGGCCCTCCCGGCCTATGCGGGTGGTCCAGACCCTCATCCGACCTATCAGGCGGTGTGCAGCGGAACAACGGGGCATGCCGAAGTGGTCGAAGTACAGTTTGACCCCACAATTATCTCGTACGAAACCCTGCTCGAGGTGTTCTTCACCGTTCACGACCCGACGCAACTCAACCGGCAAGGCAACGACATCGGCACGCAGTACCGGTCATGCATCATGCCCCTTTCAGAGGCGCAGCGAGCGCAAGCCGAATCCATGATCGCCGATATGGCCAACGTCTACGATGAGCCTATCGTGACCACCATGGAAGAGCCCATCAATTTCCTCATCGCTGAGAAGAAACACCATGACTACTACGCCAGGAACCCCTACCAGGGCTATTGCGCCGCCGTCGTGGGGCCAAAAATCGCCAAAGTAAGAGCGAAGCACGCTCACCTCTACCGTTGACACCCGTGCGGGGATTAACTGCACCAAGCACCCTCCAAAGCCGCCATCCGCAGGATGGGTGAGGTTCAAGAGTCGCCGATTCTGACGGCGATTCATGGTGAACAGCATCCCAAAGCCACCGACCCCTGTGAACGAACCCGTGCTCGGCTACTTGCCCGGCAGCAAGGAGCGTGCCGAACTTGAAGTGGAACTGAAGCGACAATCCTTCGAAGTGTTGGAGATTCCCTGCATCATCAACGGTGAAGAGGTCTTCACTGGCGATGTGGTTGAGCAAGTGATGCCCCACAACCACGGCCACGTCATCGCCCGAGTTCACATGGCTGGCAAGAAGGAAGTCAACGCTGCCATCGAGGCCGCCCTGGGTGCTCACACCATGTGGTCCACCATGGAATGGCAGGCACGTGCTGCCATTTTCTTGAAGGCCAGTGAATTGCTCAAAGGGCCACGTCGTGCTGAAATCAACGCCTCAACCATGCTTAACCAGTCGAAAACCTGTCACCAAGCAGAGATTGACTCGGCCTGCGAACTGATCGACTTTTGGCGCTTCAACTCCGACTATGCACGCCAAATCTACGAAGACCTGCAACCGCCCATCTCACCCTCAACCATGTGGAACTCCAGCGAAGTACGACCGCTCGAAGGGTTCGTGTTCTCGGTCACGCCGTTCAACTTCTCCAGCATCGCCGCTAACCTTCCCTCCTGCGCGGCCATCATGGGCAACGTCGGTGTGTGGAAGCCGTCGAGAAACTCCTACGTTTCCAACTACCGTTTGATGCGCCTCATGATGGATGCCGGCCTACCTGGAGGCGTCATCAACTTCGTCCCAGGCAGAGCCGCTGTTGTCGGCGATATTTGCTTGAAGCACCGCGAGTTAGCAGGTATTCACTTTACGGGTTCAACCCCTGTCTTCCGCCAGATGTGGCGGGAAGTAGCCAACAACTTGGAGAACCTCAAATCCTACCCGCGCATCGTTGGAGAAACGGGTGGCAAGGACTTCATTGTCGCCCACCCTGATTGCGACCGACAAGCCTTGCTCGTGGCCATGCTCCGCGGCGGATTTGAGTTCCAAGGCCAAAAGTGCAGTGCGGCAAGCCGCGTTTACGTCCCACGCTCGGTGTGGGATGCCATCAAGGACGACTATGTCGCAGAAGTCAACAAGATCACCGTCGGCGACGTGAGCGATTTCAGCAACTACCTCGGCGCCGTCATCGACCAAAAGGCGTTTGACAGCATCACCGGCTACATCGACCGCGCCGCTGCAAACCCTGATTGCGACATCGTCACCGGAGGAACCTACGACGACACTTCGGGCTACTTCATCCAACCAACCACCATCGTGTGCAACGACCCGCGAAGCGAGACCATGGCCGAGGAAATCTTTGGCCCAGTCCTCTCTGTCCATGTTTACGAAGACGAGAATTTTGAAGCGACGTTGGAACTCTGTGACACCACTTCGGAATACGCCCTCACGGGTTCCATCTTTGCGACCGACCGCCGACACATCGAGACGGCCGTTGCGGCGCTTCGCTACAGCGCTGGAAACTTCTACATCAACGACAAGCCCACTGGAGCCGTGGTTGGACAGCAGCCCTTTGGTGGTGCACGCGGAAGCGGAACCAACGACAAAGCGGGGAGTCCTCTCAACCTTTTGCGATGGGTGAGCCCGCGCTCCATCAAGGAAACGTTCGCTCCACCCCACGATTGGACCTACGGGTTTCTTGGGTGATCAGGCGGAGTCTTGCTGAGCAGTTCTGCTCTTTCGCTCGATTCGAGCTTTGTGTGCTCGTTCAGCCTGCGGTATGATGTACCGGGGCTGGACACGCGTTGACACAATGCCAATCAGGTACCAGCCGATTGTCAAAAACAGCGTGGCCGTCATCATGGTCAACGCTGCTGCCATCAAAATGAGGCCACCCGTTGCTTGCCACGACCACACTGCACACGCCGTCGTGCAAACGGGAAGCCACCACCTTGCGGCGTAACTGGGCGTTGACATGCCTTTGTGGTCTCGGCGTGGAGCAAAGGCAGCATCAAGCCATGACATGGTTCCGAACCCGAGTATCGCGTATTTGAAGCACCGTTTATTTCTTCAAACCGTTGATGAAGGAGAACCCCTTAGCCCACACCACCTGCAATGATGATGGCCTCTGCCGAATGCTGTTTTTCAGTGACGATTGATGGGCGAACTGAGCGGGTACCTGTTCTTGGTGATGGTGATGCAGATTGCGCCCCCTTCTCAACCGATGTGGGAGGTCCCTCTCACCCCTGTGCCGGAGAAGCTCACGGTTTGGCGGGCCTCAACACCTTGGCAAACCGTGCGTTCCATGCTCGGCTTGGTCATCGTTTGCTTTTTCATCGCTCAAATCTCAGTGCTGATCGTAGCCGGCTACATCGACGGGGACATGAACGGTACGATCGGACCGTTCGACCCCATGATCACCTTCCTCGGTGGAATTTGTCTGTCGCCGTGCTTACTGCTTTTCTTTTACTTGCGGCGTCCAACCTTGACGCATACGGTGCAGGCTTACCCCGACGGTGCTGGTTCAAACCTCCACGCCCTTTCGGGAGGGATGGTGGTGAAATCACCGGGTCCAACCAGGGTCCAGCACCATCTTTTCAGATCGACCGCCCCGCTTGAAATGCCTCGACCGTTGCATCTCTGGGTGTTGTTTGTGCTCGGTGTTGGCGTCTCAACGGCGTGCCTGCTCCCGCTCACGCTGGTGGGGGCCAACCTTTGGACAATCTTGCTTGCGCTCCTCGTTGTCCTTCCTGCTTGGCTCATTGGATTCGCCACCCCTGTTTTTGCATGGTGGTCGATCACCAGTCGGCATTTCGGCATCCACATTGCTCGACGAGACGCTGAATGGATGCTGGCTGCAGGCATGCTCTCAACGGTCCCCGCCATCGTGATCAATTCCGTTCTTTCTCCGATTTTAATTGGGTTTGCCGGCCTCGATCCGTTCGCCATGGGCACCCTCGGCGAGGGATTGATTCTCTTTGTTTCCGCGCCGGTCGGCGAGGAACTTTGCAAAGCGCTTGCGGTTCTTGCGCTCAGCCACCTTATCATCTCTCCAAAACATGGTTTTTACGTCGGCTCGACCGTTGGTTTGGGCTTTGCTCTTTTGGAAAATGCCACCTACATTTCAATGTCCCTTGCAGGCGATTACAGCAGCATCTCGTACTTCTTACCGCTACGTTGCGCGGCCTGAGCTCAATTCCCGGGCACGCCATGTGGACGGGACTGAGCGGATACGCCATCGGATGCTGGTTGAGTAGAGGAAATGCCCTCCCGTCTCTTTCGGGAACCGCCTATCATTCCGATGACGCTGATGCAAACTGGGTGCTCTATGACAAACACGGCAAAATCATTGAACAATCAAGTTGGGCAACGGTTCCATCACCTCACATGGTGAAGTTGCTTGGGAAGCATCAAAGCCACGCGTGGCCCATGCCCAAAACCATCTCAGCCGGACTTCTTTTGGCCATCGGTGGTCATGCTCTCTGGAACGGTTCGTCTTGGGGCATTGGAATGGTCTTGAGCGAACAGACGTCGGCGTTGGCCGTTCTTCTGCAACTCGCCTGGTTGGTGTTGATGGTGCTCATTCTCTGGTTCTGCATCTTGCGATGGCTTCCAACCATCGTACTGAGTCCCCAAGAGTGATGAAAAAGCAGCAATATCGGGTGCGGTCTTCAAAAACCGAATTGCCGTCGCCAAAGCAGGACAGTGAAGTTGTCTTTGACTCAGGTGTTGACCATGGATGTCTTTTCCAGCGGCCCAAACGTCGGGAATTTGCTGGTCACCGCTGGTCTCGTTGTGGCGCTTTTGGTGATGTCATCAAGGGCAAAGATGCTGGACAAAAAGGGCGCCAACGCCGCTGCTCTTCTCGGCGTGGTTGTGGGTGGTCTGGGCCACTGGACGTGGTTGCTGATCCTTCTCGGGTTCCTGCTCACGTCTCACAAAGCGACGAAATGGCGCTTTGAGGAGAAGAAAGCCCTCGGACTGAGCGAATCAAGTGATGGACACCGAGGGTGGACGAACGTCGTTGCGAACGGCGCTATCCCCGGCCTGATTTGCCTCTACGCCTACCTTTCGGATGACTGGGACACGGTCGTGTGGATGTTCGGTGCAGCCGTTGCCGTTGCCGCTTCGGACACCTTTGCCAGCGAAATCGGATGTTTGGACACTCGAGTTCGGATGATCACCACGTTCAAGCCTTGTGAACAAGGTGAGAACGGTGGATTTTCACCCAACGGTCAACTTGCAGCAGCCGTTGGGTCCGCCGTTGTGGCCATCCTAACGCTGCTCGCATGGTGGATGACCGGCAAGGACACCGCAACCACCGACGGCATGCAACTCGCCGCTGCACTGGCCGCCATTGGCTGGCTGGGCTGCCAGATTGACAGCTATCTTGGGGCACTCTTAGAAAACCGTGGCTACATGAGCAAAGGAGCCGTCAACGCATCCGCCATCACCGGTGGTGTCTTGCTGATGACAGCGTACCTCGGAAGCCTCTGAACACGGTGTTCGTTGGGGCATTGGCTTCTTGAACCAAAACCCCTTGGTCCACGCATGGGGCGTCAAGCATGGGCCGTTGGGACCTTGTTCTTGCTGCTCTGCATCGGCGTTGCGGACATGGTCTCGGCCAATCAAGATCTGACGTACGAGCCAGGGTTTGTTGAGTGGGAAATTACCCCGGTTGAACGGTTGTTTGTCGAGGGTTTGGACGTCGAAGAAGCGGTGCTACAACGCGGACAAACCGATTCTGCCGTGGGTGGATTTACCGTCGGCGTCACCGGTGGCCCCGTTCCTGTGTTCACGCTCCAGAGCCCACCTGTGGAACAAGCCGTTGAGGCCGATGTCTTCCTGGGCGTGTACTTTTCAGCCATCATTGAAGGCGGTGGCGGGCCCCAATCGTGCACCCGCCAAACCTGGGCAGATTCGAGCACAACGCTCTCGTACAGCGTCAGTGTTGGCGGTAGTGAACTCTACAGTGCAGACGTGACTCAAACCTTGGACACCTCAGCCCAAAACGACGCTATGAACTTCTCAGGAGAAATGCAGAATGTATCATTGGCCATGCAGCCCGGGGATTCAATCTCGCTCAGCCTTTCCGTTGAACATCGCTGCCTTGGAACCCAAGCGCGGATTCAGTGGGGCGGATTTGAACACAACAGTGGCGGCGTGGTCATTGAAGGCGTCCTCTACGAGCCCAAGGCGAGCATTTTGGTTGACGCTGCTCGCCTTGCCCACGTCGAACTTGAACACAGATTGCCCTGGGGTCTTGAGGACCTGCGGGACGAAAAATGGGAAATTTGGGGTCCATTGCTCCCAACCGACAAATCCACGCGTGACGGAGAATACCTCGTTGAAACAAGTGCCAGTCGCATCCGTATGACTCGGGACCTCGGTGGAAACAACTCGGTCTACACGTGGTCGGGCGCAAAACCGCTGCCGGTTGGAGAAATGAACCTTCAGTTCTGTCTGAGAACCATCGCAGGAGACCTCAACAGCGATTGCCACGCAGAGGGCATTCTTCGCTTCGAGGTGACCGAAGGCGATAATGGATTTGCCAGTGCAGGCCTTTGGCTCACGCTCACCACGGTTCTCGCTCTGCTCGGATACGTTGGCAATGCGTTCCGCACGGGGCTGTTGTTGCCCGCCCCCATTCTTGGAGCGTTGGTAGCGTTGGCACTGCTCACCCTTCCAACCGTCTTTGACCAACCCAACCTTGGCGCAGATGCTGCGATTCTTGAAAACACCAAGGTTTTGGATGCGGATTTGAGCAGGCCCGACGGGTCTTCGACGAGCATCAGCGAATTGTTGGCCGGCAATGAGGCCCTTTTGATTGGGCTTGTGCTTCCAGGCTCAGAGCAGATCCTCACGCAATCCAATGAATTCAATCGCTCCTTGGACCAGTTGGGCGACCGCGTCAGTGTTGTTCACATCGTCACTGGCGAAGATGCCATGATGTCCGATGTTGTATCCCTCGCAGCCTCAACGAATGCCTCGTGGAATGTGTACCTCGATGAGAACAAAGCCTTCGCTAACAGCCTACCAACGGGAGCGGCTGACGCCGTGATTGTGGTTGACCCAGGCATGCACGTAACCTTCTCCCAATCGTCCTCAGCGGCCATGCTTGACATCGTTGAAGCCGTTGATGCCATCACAAGCGGCGGGCCGAATTCGTTCGGTTCCTACTTTGGTTTGCTCTTGGGCCCCGGGTTGTTCCTGTTTCTGCTCGCCTTGCCTAGAAACGAGTGGACGGCGCCAGAAGAACCACTTCCTCCTGGTTTGCTTTGGGGCTCGATCATCGTCGCCGGTGGCGCAGGCATCTTGATGATTAATCTCCCAGCCTTGTTGCTCACCGTCCTTCCTGCGGGGATGACGGTTCGTTTCCTCCTCGACATCGCCATGATGGTTTGGATGCTTGAGATGTGTTTCTTTACCGCCCGTCGAGGCTCTCCCTACGAAGCAGATCTTCTTGGGCGCATGCTCCACGGAAGCTTCCCCCAGGCGTTCCAAGATTGGCGCGACCGCGTCGACATGGACCGCGATGTGCTGCTTGGCATTTGGATGGGATGGTTTGGTTGGCTCGCATTTCCCAATTTGTTCACCCAAGCGGTTGGTTCATCGATTCTTGCCGGCAGTAGTGGCATTGCGATGGCCATCTTCTTCCTCTTCTTGTTTACGCTGAGTGGAGGGTTGGTGGTGCTGCTCCTGCGAATCGTTTCATCATGGGGAGGGCCATTCTCACGTTTGTTCGGGAAGTTTGGCGGAGAAGTCTTTGCTCAATTTGTTGGATGGATTTTGACACCCATCGCCCTCTGGATGGCCATCAATGCAACCATCACCGTGGTTGAACTGGGCGTGCTTTGACCACGAGCGTTAATTGGGTTGACCTGAATGGTCAACGGCATGAGCAAACCCTCACACCACTGGAGTCAAACCAGCTCACGTTTGATGAACGCCTGCCCACGGTCCTGGGCTCTGACCTACGGGCAGGCCTCTTCCTACACCAAAGCAAAGACCATCGCTCGGCATCACCGTCCACGCACGTTTGATGAAGTCTTAACCCGGGCGATGCGTGGTGCTTGGCGTCGTAAAATGGAAGATTTGTACAACAACAAAATTTGGTCAGAAGCCTACGCCAAACGAACGCTTGAACGCACGGTGAACGACGCTTTATCCATTGGTGGGATGGATGTACCCCCACTGTATCGACACCAGAAAATCAAGCAGGGATTGGACCAGATGCGCCTGCTTGAACAATCAAGGGGGTTGCGCCCGTTGCTGCGTGGCCGACCTCGCCGATGGGCCTACTTCGACCGTTTGGATTCCATGAGGCTCGACGGTGTAGAATTCTATGCCGCGCCCGACCTTGCGGTGTACCATCAACATCGATGGACGTTGATTCGCCTCCAGTTTCGTAGCCCTTCAGCGCCGTTCTTGAGCCAGCAACTGGAGCACCTCTTGACGGTGCTTTGGGCCCTTCAACACGATGGTTTCCCAAACAACATCGGCGCCTTCCGTCTCAAAATTATCGCATGGAAGGGAACGAAATGGCATGAACACAACGTCAACATTACGCCTCAATTGCTTGAGCAGGCCTCTGGTCTCTTGAGGCACGATGTTCAGGAGATGACGTGGCTTTCCCGTTGGGCAAAGGCCGATCCGTCGCTCAAGACCCTGCCCCTTGCGGTTCATCACAAGCATTGTCGAGCATGCCATCACCGTGCAATGTGCCCTGCGAGCGACGGACTGGTCCAAGCCAAACGACGGCAGCGCGATGAACACCTGGAGCGCCGTCAAAGCGAAGCGACCAGGTCGGCCAACACGGCATGAACATCCGCTGCTTTCGTGACGCCACTGGCGAGCAGAACGCCCTCTGCTCCGAGTTCGAGGGCCTTGGCTACGTCTTGGCCGTTTTTCACACCGGCACCGCACAGCACACGAACATTGGGGTTGACGGATTTGACAGCGGCGACAGTGTCGCTTACGATGGAAGGATCCGCCGTCGTCACGGAGATGTCACCACCAATCAACTCCGGAGGCTCAACAGCGATGTAGGTTGGATTGAGGCTGGCCAAGGCTTTGGCTTCCTCAACGTCGGCAGCGCAGGCGCATACCGGAAAGTCTTCTGGAAGCATGTCCAACAACGAGCGCACGTGGTCCAGGTCCACTTTGTGTTCTGCGTGGTTGATAATCGACCCTTTTGCCCCTCTGTGAAGGGCTGTTTGTGGTTCAAGCCAGCCTGTAAAACCGCCAAGACCTACAGGGTCAAGATGTTGAGACCACACCTCCACGCCTCTGGCTTGTTCTGCCAAGATGGCTAAATCAAAGGCAGAAGCGACGGCCACCATCGTGGCAGGGCCATCCGCATGGGCTTCCATGGCGGACAGAAGCGACTCTGCTTCACCTCCAGAGGCGGTCGCATAGGTTTTGAAATTGACAACGATCATCGGACGGTCCATGCATCACGCACCCCGCCACTTGCATTTAGCAGATTTCATGCTCGTGGTGGCCATGAGCCTCCTTCTTGGACGGTCCCATCGGGGACGTTGACGTCGTGATCGACGATGACGCCGTGGAGCTGAGAGCCATGACCGACCTTGGCATTTTGTCCGATAAGGCAAGAAGATACCGTGGCTCGGTCGCCGATTTGGGCCCCGTTCAAGAGCGTTGACATCGAGACGTTCGA
>CAXHCG010000058.1:0-9994 GCA_964014905.1 uncultured Candidatus Poseidoniales archaeon
ATTATCAGCGGTCTCGTGGGCTCGGAGATGTGTATAAGAGACAGGAGCGAAGTTCCTCCTCAACGGCATCAAAGGAACAACTTGGCTCAAACATCAGGAAAGCGTCAAGCTTGTAACCTTCAGCACCGTCAATCACCCGTGGCGCAACGCTACCAAATTGGACGTTCATGACGACAAAGAGCATCATCAAGGCACCAAAGATGGTGATGATTTTTCTCATTGACAAACCAAACACGGAGGGGCCTCAAAACATCCAGACGCCTCCAATTGATATGGATTGCGAGCCGAAGACGAGTGCAGTCCCGCCATCATGGTCAAGAAGGTGGAGGGAGAGGGGAAAGCACGGAGGGATGAAGCATGGCCCATATCGCCATCATCGGCAGCGGCATAGCGGGCTTGTTTGCAGCGAGTAAACTCGCTGACGCCGGACACAAGGTGACGGTGGTAACCAAGAAACGCCCCAAAGACTCGTCCACCAATTGGGCGCAAGGCGGCATCGCTGCCATCCTCGACAAAACGAACCTTGCGGGCATGGAATCGCACGTCCAAGACACCTTGCGTTCAGGCGACGAAGCCTGCGATGAAGCGGTCGTTCGCTCGATCATTCACGAGGCCGGCGAGCGCATACGGGATTTGATTCAGATCGGGGTTGAGTTTGAAAAAGAGGGCGATGGAATGTACTCGTTTATCCGAGAGGGAGGCCACTCAACAAAGCGAATTCTCCACGCCAAAGACGCCACTGGGAAAGAGATTGAGCGCGCCTTGACATCCTATGCAAAGCACCATGACGGGATTGTCCTCAGGCCCAACACCCTCGCCATTGACCTGATTCAACGCCTCCATGGCCACCCTGAGAAGGGCGTAGCAGGCGTGTGGTGCTTGGACCAGAACACCAAGGAAGTGGTGACCCTTGAAGCGGACGCCATTGTTCTTGCCACGGGCGGTGTGGGCCGGTTGTGGAAACAAACCACCAACCCGGATGTTGCCACCGGAGACGGTTTAGCAATGGCCTATAGAACAGGCGCCTGTGTTGATGACATGGCGTACATTCAATTCCACCCAACCGCCCTAGCATCAACGTCAACGCGTCCGTTCCTGATTTCTGAAGCGGTTCGAGGCGTCGGGGCTGTACTCTTGGATGACCGTGGCCTGCAGGCTTGGAAAAACGCTTGCGATTCTTCCAAAAGACAGGGCGATTCAACGCCTTCTCCCGAGCCTTATTCCTTCACGCTTGACTACACCCCGGACGGTTCGATGGCGACGCGAGACATCGTGGCCCGAGCCATCGACCAGCAAATGAAAACGCTCGGAACCACCCATGTCCACCTGATCACGGCCCACCTCGACCTCCCGTGGAAAGAAAAGTTCCCTACGATCGCTCGTCGGCTTGAAGAGGAAGGGTTGGTCCTCGGAAAAGACCCAATTCCCGTGGTTCCTGCAGCCCATTACGTGGTGGGTGGCGTGCGCGTTGACGAAATTGGCCGAGCATACCTCCGCGACACCGATCAGCCCATGCCTCATCTCTATGCCATCGGGGAAGTGGCGTGCACGGGGATGCACGGAGCCAACCGACTTGCATCCAACAGCCTGCTCGAAGCCGTGGTCTATGCAGAGCGCGTAGCGAAGCATTTGATCGAACACCCACCGCAACCCTACGACGGCAACCACCCGAAGTGGCGTGCTGACGGACTTGAGGAGTTGAAAGAGCACGCACCCATCATTCACGACCGCACGAGCCTGGTCGCAACCATGTCCGAAGAGGTTGGAATCGTGCGTTCAAACCAGCGTCTCAAGCGAGCCAAGCGCCGCCTTAACCTTCTTCATTCCGAGATTGACATGATGTGGGAGACCTCAAGACCAACCCGTGAAATCGTGGAGCTCCGGAACTTGTGCTTGATCGGACAATTGGTCGTGGATGACGCTCTGGCTCGCCTCGAAAACAGAGGATTGCACTACAACGTCGACCTGATCAAGGATGACAGGCGCTAACCAGCGCTGCGAGTGTCTGATTGATTGGAACCGCTATTCCGTGTTCTTCTGCAAGGACAACCAGCGCTTGATTCAAAGCCTGAATTTCAGTGATGCGCCCGGCTTTGATGTCCTGAAGCATGCTGCATGTGTTGTCCCTTGTCGACTCCAGCACCTCCCGAAGGTGAGCTTCAAAATCCTCCTCATTTGGAAGGACAACGCGTTCCATTTTGGCGACTTGGGCTGCCTCTCTGTAAACCATCATGCAGGCATTGAAGAGGGCGGGTTCAAGCAATTCTCCATTCTTCAAACCCCCAAGGGCTGCGATTGGATTGATTGAGAGGTTCAACAACACCTTCTGCCATACCAACGTTGAGGCGTCCTCGTGAACCCAAGGATTCAACCCAGCATCGCGCAGTGCATCAACCACGCCCAACAACTTCAACGGTGATGGTCCCATGGGTGGAAGAGCGATTCCAACCCCTCCAAAGCCCGCCCAGACGGTTGATTCACCCTCAAGGTAAGCACCGTGAGTGGTAATTGAAGCCAACACGCGCTCGAGCCCATTCACCCGACGAAGCGTTGTTGCGTGCCCGAGTCCGTTGGACAGGGCCATCACAACACCATCGGGTTTCAGAAAGTTGGCTCCGGTTAGCGCAAGATGTTCAACGGCATGAGATTTACAAGCAAGAATGACCACGTCTGAGCCGTGGAGAAGGCTTTCCTCAACGGGCAATTCTTCACAGGAAAACAAGAACCTGCTGGCCTCTATCTTGATGGATTGGTGACCTATGATGCTGAGCCCTTGAAGCATCTGAAGTGCGCCTCGTTCGCCCCGAACATGAAGGTGCACCTCAGCATCCGTTCCGGCCAAGGATGCCGCCACCACTGAACCGATGGCCCCTACACCAAGAACAGAAATTCGTATGCTAACCCCTCACTGATAACTGGAAAGATGGAGCACCACCGCTCCCGCTTCGTATGTAATCCACATGGTGGCCAACGGGGCATTGGGCGGTATCAATTCAAAGACTGTATCGCCAGGAGCAAGTTCGTTTCCGTCCCAGTTGTGCCCCCAGTCCTCTCCAAAACTACCGCCACGGTCCAGACGGAACGGAACGGTGATCTGGTTTGGATTGTGGATGGTGAACGACGTCATTCCGGTGTTGAGAACCGTCCCGTTTGCAGCGATGGCCCACGGTGTTGTCCAAAACCGGGAGGTGGTGTTCATCCACGAAACCACCAATTCTGGCCCTTCATCCACCGCAAATGAAACCGCCGGATAGGGGTCAAACGAAGCCGTCGTGCACAACGACATGTTGGCGCCTTCTGACATAACCAGCGTGAGGTTTTGATTGGATTCAATGTTGGGAATGTCGCCTGCAGAGCGGACCTTTGTGTCCCAAATCCACGGACTTCCGTCCGTTGGTCGGGCGGGCGTGCTGATGCTCGAGTTGATTTGACAATGGTCAACGTCCATTGAAAGCACGCCTCCAGCGTTGAGGAGGGCTTCCCATGAATGACCTGCAGCGGCATGAATCAACCATCCTTCATCGGGTACGTGGGCGACCAGCGGCCTTCGTTCAGGAAGTTGTGGGAGAAACGTGTCATTGTTGATGGTCAACGACCCCATGGACGATTCAAAGACCAGCGGGTCCAATCCTTCAAGACAGAACGATTCAGGCACATCGCTCGTGTTTCGTTCCAATCCCACGCCGCCCACAACGCTGACGAGTTGGGTTTGAAGGTCAACAACGTTTGACGATTCAACGCTCATGTTGAGGTGAGTTGAATCGAGCAAGGAACCATCCAAGTCAATGCACCGGTGAACGTAGGCTCCGGCAGGGACATCGTACCAATGCGATGCGGGGACCACCTCGAGGGCGGGCCTGAC
Source organism: uncultured Candidatus Poseidoniales archaeon (assembly GCA_964014905.1). Lineage (GTDB taxonomy): Archaea > Thermoplasmatota > Poseidoniia > Poseidoniales > Poseidoniaceae > Poseidonia. Next base: position 3,863 of record CAXHCG010000058.1, read on the forward strand.
GTGAACTTCCACCACATCGTATTCATCGTTCATGGACACGACATAGCTAAGGTTGGCGAGCGTTGGTTGAGATGGAGCATCCCACGTAAGGTTCATCCAAAAAAAGGCGGTTCGTTTTGGAAGGAGGTCGGAGCCGCAACCTTGTCCGTCAAGGGTGTAGGTCGTCTCACCATCGCAATTCCATGACACCGTCCATCCCTGGCCCGGGTGTTCGAGGTACGCCCCAACCGCAAACGGTTTTGACAGAGCAGAGGGGTTCGTGATACGGATTTCTGTTGAAGAGAGCCACGTACCGTCATCTTGGAGGGTGGCCGCTTCAGGTGAATTGAGTTCATGGGTCATCGGGTCATCCCACGTCGTTTCGTGAAGAACGGGTTGGGCGGCGGGCAGAAGGAGAAGGAACACGAGGAGCAACAGCAAACCCATGCGGCCGTGGTCGGCTTCACTCAGTCCGTTCGTCTCATCCAATAGAAGAGGAATCCGAAGGTCGTTCCCAAAGAAAAACAGGAGGGGAAGAAGGAGGGCGAAGACGAGGAACCACAACGAAAATTGATCAAACACCCCAAAGACATAGGCGCAGAAAAGGGTCGCTACGAGGATGAGGCTCTGAGTACTGGAACTTCTCGCCTCCAGCAGGCCCATGCGTGCGATAAGCAAACGTCCTCCGGGGAAGGTGGGAATCGGAAGCAACGAAACCCACGCAAACAGCATCAACATGCCGCCGGCATGCACCCAAGGATGAGCCCACAACAGGCGGATTGCTGCATCGTTGCCGATGAGTGGTTCTGCAAAAAGTGAGATGAATAGTGGGGGAACTGAAACCAACGGCATGGCGCTGGAGGCGAGGTATTCGGGGGTCATGCTGAGGCCCAGCATCATCAAAATCACTCCAGCCGAGCCGAGAACGAGGGGGACAGCCAGCGCAGTGTACCCAATGGCGGCCCGGTTGGGCCAAGGCCGTGCGTCCATGCGAGGCATCGTTGGAATCAACAACAAGCCAAAAGGCCAGAAGAGCCACGACGACGGAAACAATCCAAGAGCGTAAAGAGCGATGGTGAAATCTGGAACCGGCATGAGATGGCCGCTTCGAACGCCGTAGCGAGCTGCTACATTCCGCTGAATTTGACTCGCTGCCAACAACACGAGCAGGACCGGCAACGTGTATCCAAGAAGAGCATCAACAAGGGAGGAGGAGTGTAGCCAACCATCGGAAGGACGCGCATTTGACATCCAATGATCGCCAGCGAGCGTGATGGTGAGCAGGGAGAGCCCCCAAAACATCAGAACGGTCTTCGATCGTGGGAACTGACGCTCGGGCGTCGGAAAGACCGTGATGACCCATTCCTCGTCCCGCGTGAGTTTTCCCATCCAACCCAACTTTTCGAGATGAGCGTTGAGTTGAATCAAATCATCATGAATGGTTTCATCGGACGAAGCAACCTGCCAAGCAGGCCAACGCCCCCCGTTTTTCCCCAGCACATTGACGTATTCACTCAGGGTTGAGGCGAGCAAGTCATGCTGAGACCAGGCCTTCTTGTGATGGGGTAGCCCGGATTCAATCTCAATCGGTGATTCGTCCAAGACTTCGCCCCCTTATTGCACCGTGCGGCCCATCCTCCATGAATCCCTCGTTGGGGTAAAGAGGGACTCACTTGTTCTTGAATCGCTTGAGGCGGAAGGTTTCTTCGCGCTCCATCTCTTCAAGACGAAGTTGAATGAAGACCTTCGCTTCTTCCAATTCGGGAATCACTTTGAACTCGAGGGCGTTGACACGGCGTTTAGTTGCTTCAATTTCAGCCAAAAGGCGCTTGAGCGTGGCTTCCATTTCCGAGGCCTTGACAATTTTTTCAATCAGCTCACTGAACGAGTCGCTTGCCTCGTCGATGTAGGGAGACGAGCCGATGAACCCGATGCCTCGTTCCGAAAAGGTGGACTTCAGGTTACTTCCAGTCACACTCGGAACGACAACACCCATGATGTTGCGGCGCTGGACCTCGACTTCCGGATGGGCTGAGTTTGCAATGGCTGCCGCTCGAACAGCAAGACCGCCTTCAATGGCGTTGGCTAGATCGATTCGGGTCTTTGCCAGTCGATAGGCATCGGTTAAATCCCGCTTGGCTTTGATCATCTCAGAAAGCAAGGTTCGGAACTCATGGAAGAGACCGTCTCGCTTCATTTTCAGGAGTTTGTATCCGTTTTTGGTTTGCTTGATTCGAGCCTTGAGCTTGATGAGTTCGCTGCGGGTTGGTTTAATGTCCAATGCCATGCTGTCTCACCTCCTTCAATCGGTTCGCTTCAAACTCACTCTCGGTTCTCAGGGTGGTACTTTTCAATCCACTTTTGGTCAAGGCGGACGAGGTACTTTGTGTCAATGGACGACATGAGCGTCCAGCACAAGTCAAGGGTTTCCTCGATGGAGCGGTCTTCATCACGGGACTGTCGCAAGAATCGGTCTTCAAAGACACCCGAGAAGTCGAGAAGTTGCTTATCACGTTCGTTGAGGGCGTCCTCACCAACGATGGCGACAAGCCCACGGAGTTCTCGACCTTGAGCGTAGGCAGCGTACATTTGATCGGAGACCGACTTGTGATCCTCACGGGTCGTTTCTGAACCAATGCAGGAACCCATCAATCGGGACAGGGACGGCAAAACGTTGATCGGCGGATAGATACCCTGTTGATGCAACTCACGGCTAATCACGATTTGTCCTTCAGTGATGTATCCGGACAGGTCGGGAATGGGGTGGGTGATGTCGTCACCGGGCATTGTCAAAATTGGGAATTGGGTGATGGAACCCTTCTTACCCTTCACAATACCTGCACGCTCGTAGAGCATGGCCAGGTCAGTGTACATGTATCCGGGATACCCACGACGGCCGGGAACTTCTTCACGAGCGGCACCGATTTGTCGCAGAGCGTCGCAATAGTTGGTCATGTCCGTGTAGATAACCAAAACGTGGTAGTCTTTCTCAAACGCCAAGTATTCTGCAGCGGTCAGAGCAAGACGTGGCGTAATGATACGCTCGACGGCCGGGTCATCTGCAAGGTTGACAAACAACACAGCGTTCTCAAGAGCACCCGTACGCTCCAAATCGGAACGGAAGAAGTTGTATTCTTCAGCGGTGATACCCATGGCGCAGAACACCACAATGAATTCCTCGTCCGAGCCCTTCAACTTGGCTTGACGAGCGATTTGCAAAGCGATGTCGTTGTGGGGAAGACCGGATGCTGAAAAGATCGGGAGCTTTTGTCCACGAACGAGTGTCGTACAGCAGTCGATCGCTGAAATACCCGTTTGAATGAAATCGTGCGGTGATTGTCGGCTGTACGGGTTGATGGCTGCACCAATGATGTCCGCTTTCTCTTCAGCGACAATCTCAGGTCCACCGTCTCGGGGTCGGCCAGCGCCGTCCAAAATTCGTCCGATAAGGTCTGTGCTCACGGGGAGTTTGAAGACATCGCCCATGAAGGTGACACCGGTTTCTCGGTTGATTTTCGCTGTTCCTTCGAACACTTGGACAATCACCAAGTCATCGGATGTGTCAAGCACCTGTCCGTTCTTGATGTCGCCATTCGCTAAGCGCAGGGTGACGATTTCACCAAACGCAACGGGTTCGGTTTTGTTCAAAAAGACCATAGGGCCTTTCACGTCGGTAATGGTTCGGTATTCTTTTCCAGTCATCTTCATCCTCTCCTCAGTTGGCCTCCACGGCGTTGGCGATTTGTTCGGTCATCTCTTTGACCATGGCTTCAATGCGTTCAATGTAGCCTTTCTCGAACCGACCACGCATCAAGTCTGAGCGGGCGGGCACGTTGACAACGTCGTTGAGCAGTGCACCGTCAGCCATGGCGCCTTTGGCGGCTTCTTGGAAGGAAAGAATGGCTTTTGCCATTTGATACTGCAAGTGGATATCGCAGTAGGCGTCAACATCGTGGAACCCGTTTTGCTGCAAGAAGAATTCACGAATCATACGGGCAACTTCCAAGGTCAATTGCTGGTCCACAGGGAGGGCATCGGAACCGACCAGTTGGACGATTTCTTGCAACTCTGCTTCAATCTGGAGAAGACCGCTGATCTGCGTTCGAATCTCGGGGAAATCTTGGGCGATGTTGTCGCGGAACCATTGGTCAAGGCTTTGGGGGTACAACGAGTACGAGTTGAGCCAGTTGATGGCGGGGAAGTGGCGTTGTCGAGCCAGACCGGCGTCAAGACCCCAGAACACCTTCACGATACGAAGTGTACCTTGGGAGACCGGTTCAGAGATGTCACCACCGGGTGGCGACACAGCACCGATAACGGTGACTGAACCGTCGTCGCCGTTCAACGTCTCAACACGGCCGGCGCGTTCGTAGAACTCGGCGATTCTCGACGAGAGGTAAGCGGGATACCCTTCTTCGCCGGGCATCTCTTCAAGACGGGATGAAATTTCACGCATGGCTTCAGCCCAGCGAGAGGTCGAATCGGCCATGAGGGCCACGTCATAGCCCATGTCTCGGAAGTACTCGGCGATGGTGATTCCAGTGTACACGGAAGCTTCTCGAGCAGCAACAGGCATGTTTGAGGTGTTGGCGATCATGACCGTTCGGTTCATGAGTGGCTTACCGGTGTTTGGATCGATCAAGTGGGGGAACTCGTCCAACACTTCGGTCATCTCGTTGCCACGCTCGCCGCATCCAATGTACACAACGAGTTGAGCGTCAGAATACTTGGCGAGGGATTGCTGTGTAACGGTCTTTCCTGAACCGAAGGGCCCAGGGATGCCCGCTGCACCGCCCTTTGCCAGGGGGAACAGGAAGTCAAGAATGCGCATCCCCGTCACAAGTGGCGTGTCTGGAGCGTACTTCTGCGTGTAGGGGCGAGGTGTACGGACGGGCCACTTTTGCATCATCTGGAATTCGCTGCCATCCTCGAGGACACAAACCGTCTGCGTGACGTTGAAGACACCGGACTCAATGCTCTTGACTTTCCCGCCCTTTCCGGGGGGAATCATGATTTTGTGAACGATGGTTTCGGTTTCTTGGACATGGCCAATGACTTGACCGCTCACAACATCGTCGCCCTTGGCGACTTGGGGTTCAAACGTCCACGTTTTCTCCATGTCAAAGGCGTCAGCATCCACACCACGTGTGATGAAAACACCCATGACTTCCTCAAGGGTGGCGAGTGGGCGTTGAATACCGTCGTAAATCTGGGTCAGGAGGCCGGGACCCAAGGACACAGACAGCGTCTCTTCCGTGTTCAGCACGGGTTCACCCGGACGGATACCCGAGGTGTCTTCATAAACCTGAATAACGGCTTTTTCACCGTGCAGTTCAATCACTTCACCCATCAAACCTTCATGGCCAACACGTACAACGTCATACATTGCAGCATTCATGCCTGTGGCGGTTACGACAGGTCCCGAAATTCGGTAAATTACTCCTTCATTGCTCATCTTTTTTTCCTCCTGTTTTTGGTTGGAACATTACTTCCACAAATCGACTCCTATGGCCTTGCGAATGGTGTCTCGCAAGGTGGTGTCTTCCTCCGTTCCGATGCCAAGCACGGTTGGAGAGACGGACGCCGACAGTTGATCTCGCAACCGCTCGGGTACCGAGGCCATCACGGCGGAGTCGACCACCATGATACCAACGGATTTGTTGTTGAGTAGCGAGCGAAGGGTGGAATTCAATTCCTCTTCGCCATCTGGATTGTAAAGGTTGGACAGCCCAGCAAGCTGGAAGCCCAGTGTAAAGGCAGGTGAACCAACGACTGCGATCTCCATGACATCACCTCAGAGAACGTGCGCCTCGAGCACTTCAGCGGACAAACCTGCAAGGCGCCCGCGCACGATAAGTCGCAGATCAGCAACTTCCTGAACTTTCATTGCGATGTAGTGGATGATGGGGAGAGCAGACACTGGATGGAGGTAGCTCATCCGTTGCATCATGTCGTATTCCCTGGATTTCATCCACGTCACCACCGAGTCAAGACTGCGGCTGGTTTCGGATTCCTCAAGCACGGCTTCAAAGGACACGTAGTCAAATCGGTCGCCAGAACGAAGCAGGTCAAGCATGGCTTCTTTCCCGTTGACTGCAATAGCAGAGACTGTCTCTTATACACATCTGACGCTGCCGACGAAGGTTCGAGTGT
>CAXHCG010000059.1:0-9940 GCA_964014905.1 uncultured Candidatus Poseidoniales archaeon
CTTCGGTGAGTTTGCTTGCGTCGGTCGCCTCATCAAACATGAGGGCTTCTCGAGGCACCCCCAACATCGCCTGACGGAGCGAGGCACGTAGTTCCGTTAAATCACCGTAGCACACCAACACGTCGTCGTAGCGAAGTTGGACGTCGGGGTCGGGGTTCCACACGAGACGATCTCCCCGGGAAAGCGCAAACACAGGGACAGATGCGAAGACTTCACTCAACCGTTTTCCGACCATTTTCGGGTGATTTCGGAGTTGCAACGACAGCACGCCCGAGCCCGGCACGGTGCGCAAAAGTTGTCCAATGTCGACCTTGGCGAAGGCGGTGTCTTCCATTACGTAGTCAACGATGGCGCCTGCGACGTTGACGCCACTCGCTTTCTCAATGCCTTCAAGTCCGGGTGATGAATTGACTTCCAGCACCAACGGTCCGGCGTTTCCCTCCAACAAATCCACGCCTGCAATGTTCAGGCCCAAGACACGAGCAGCTCGACAGGCGGCCTCTGCATATCCATCGGGGAGTTCGACGCTTTCCACGGAACCGTTGAGGTGAAAATTGCTTCGAAATTCTCGCCCCCGGGCGCGTCTTCGCATGCAAGCAACGACCTTGTCTCCAACGACCAGTGCCCTGATGTCTTTCCCGTGCGATTCGGCGATGTACTCTTGGACGAGAACAGACTTGCCGGTCATCAACAGGCCTTGGACAAGGTTTCGGACTTCAAACGCCGTGTGGCGCAGGAACACACCGTCGCCTTGGGTGCCTTGGGTCACCTTGACGACCACGGGTAGTCCGCCAACGGTTTCAATCGCATGTTCAACGTCGAGGATGTCCCGCACATAGACTGTTTTTGGAACGGGAATTCGATTGCGAGCGAGAATTTGCGACGCGTTGAGTTTATCGCGACTCTGCAGAATGCCTTGTCCGGTGTTGGCCGTCCAAACACCGAGTTGCTCAATGTGTCGCAACACGGCTACGCCGTGCTGTGTGATGGAGTGGCCGATGCGCGGAATGACGGCGTCTTTTGCAAAGGCCCTTCCACGATGGAGCACGTCAACGCTTCCCTGGTTAACAACCAGCGAGAATTTCATCGGGTCGCAAACCTCAACATCCACGCCTCGCTTTTTTGCTTCCTCCACGATGCGTCGGGTGCTGTAGAGCCGAGGCCCTCGACTGAGAACGGCCAAACGCAGGCCTAAGCCAGGCTGCTTCATGGCCCCATCCCGGTCTGCCTCGGTTCCCATTGAGCCTCTATTGTTGGCCCGTGGTCTTGAAGTGCTCGGATGATATCGGGCATTTATGACCGAAGAGGAACATGACGCTCCGGGGGCATTGACCGTTGATGAGGACCAAGATGAACACTTGGAAGAACTGTCACTTGACGAGCGAAAGGAGCGATTGAAGAAAGCGCGGTGGAACGTTTTTCTTTACCTCGGTGTTGCTGCCATTCTCTTTGGTTTCGCTTTGTTCCCGATGCCCTTTTCCGCTGACTATGACGGATTCAGCAAGTCGGCTGAGAAAGACCTCGGCCTCGTGTGGGGTGTCCCCGTTGACGGCGAGGACATGTTCGATGTCCCCATGCGTTTGACCGTTACAGCGACCTCCCCCCCGACCCAATCGAACATCAACATCGCTGTTTACATCATTGAACAAGATGACTGCACGGACTTCACGCTCAGTGAAAAAATGCAGGAAGCCAAAGGTGGAGAATCCCACAGTTTCCAGTATCAGGAAGCGAGCAGTCGGGTTCTGGCGGATGGGGCGTACGACTTTGAGTTCAACATTGATCCAGGCCAATACTGCCTCATTGCAGAATACATCGACGGCAACGGAGACAAAATCACTTCTGAAGGCCAATTGTTGAGCGTGGAAGGGAAACTCTACCCCAATCAGTTCATTGGTGGCGTACTTGCCATTCTTTGTCTTGGGCTCTCAGCGTTCGCCTTTGTTGGTGCCCAAAAGCACGGCTCCGTCCTGCGCACGATTCTTGAAGGCGAGAACGAGACAACGGAATCTCGCGTCCTGTCCGAAGCCAGCCAGAGCCGTATCGCGGCGGGTCCATCCGGAGCTCCACCTTCCGATGGGCCATCGGGTCCACCCGGCGCCCCTCCCGAAGGTCCCGCTGGCCCGCCAGAACAATCGCCGACCGTTGGAACTGAACCTTCTGCCTCAGACGTGCCAACCGATGCTCCATCGATGGGAGCCATGGCCGAGTCAGACAGTGAACCATCGCTCGCCGATGAGGCGACGTATGAACCCGCTGAAAACGGATATTTCTTCAAGAAAATGCCGGATGGAACGTACGACCAAACGGTCTATGTCAAAACGGACGATGGAACCTACGTTCCCAACGAAGGTTGAGGGCCGAACGCTGGTTCAATATTGATGCAATTCATCATCAAATCAACGCCAGCCTTGAAAGGCACCATGCCTACGGTTTGGTGAGGTATGACCATGGGGAGCGAGCCTACCACCACGTTGACGGTGGCGAAACTCAAGGCGCTCTGCGTGCTCAATGACCTCTCTGCCAGTGGAAAAAAGGCCGAGTTGCTGGCTCGCCTTCTCGAGGCCGGTGTTGACAAAGAGACCCTTGGCATCGAAGTGTTTGACGAGGCCACTTCCACGTTCCAACCCACCATTGAAGAAGAGCCAGATGACGAACCCGTGATGATGTCCCTTGAGGACGATGAGCCGATTGAACCTGTGCCGCTCCCTTCTTCGGACGAGGTTGACTTTGGAGGTGAAGACGTCCTGGAGGCTGAGATTCTCGAAGCGGACCTCATCGATGCCGGGGGCGATGATGAGCGCTCGACCGAAGCTTCAGTCGTTCCGTTACCCGCCAAAAAGAGCGCTCCAACTCCCCTTCCCGCACAAACCGAAGGAGCCGGTGCACTGACGTTGATGGAGATGGTTCGCCGTCCGCAAGCCATTGCCGTCATGCTGACGCTGATTCTGCTGGGGGCGGGTGGATGGTATTACGTCAATAACCAACTTGAGCCCTTTACTGCCGACTCGCTACGCTACGGCGACCGGATGGGTTACATGATCACCGAAGGGAGTTTCTTGGCCTCGGAGGAGTACGTTGAATTGGTGACGGACCAGTTGGACGACCCTCCAAATTACTGCAAAATCCGCCTCGCCTTCCAAGGCGTGAGCACGGCCTCGATCACCGAGGGAACCGCAGCAGAGCTGAACACGCAATCGTCACAAGACCGACTTGGCGCTGTAAAAATTCGTGGTGGCCAAGGATTGTCCTGGCTCGGTGTTGAGAGTGTCAACGAGATGTCCTTCTCACAATTTGACGTTTCAGGCCATTATCCAATCGCCTCGAAGTGTTCGGACTTCACCACCGACACGACAACCGGCCAGGCGGATTTGACGTTGAAGTCATGGAAGGAACTGAGGGAACAAGTCGTTCTCGCCACCGAGTTGGAATTTGCTGCGACGCTTTCAGCCACCGCTTACGAAGGGTCGGCGTTCACCTACGGTGTTGGCGGACTGCTGGGCGATCTTGAGGAATTGTCTCCAGGACTTGGTATGGTTATCGCACCGGTTGAACTCGCTGATTTCTTTGGCAACGCCTACATCACCAAGGATGCAACTGGCACCAGTTCAGGATGGGAGTGGCGCGTTACGGGCTCTGAAAAGGTCGGGTCAACCAACATGTGGAAAGTCACGGCGAGTCACCGCGACGTGCGTGATTTCTGTCTCGGATACGCCACCATGGAGATGTGGCTTGATGTCGAGAGCCCGTGGGCAGCCCGTCAAACCGTGGATGTGGCCATCAGCAGCAGCGAAGCATCCCAAACAAGCTGTTCCGCGTGGCAACAGCGTGGCATCGATGCGGTCCTCCCGGAAGGTGAACTTGAGCTCCACCACACCTTTGAGCGAACCACCCTTTCTCGTGGGATAAAAGCGATTGAACTCGGAAAAACATACGATAACCGACCACAAGCGAACGACCTGAATCCAGACGACGATGAGTTGGAGAACTGGGGAGTTGACGGCACGCACCTCCCCGACAATTCCACGGCGAGGCAGCATTCGCTCGATGAAGCGATGGCCTGCATTAGCGAATTCAGCAGCGCTGCGTCTGGTGCTGTGGCTGCCCTTGAGAACGATGGGTATGTTTGGCGTGCCGTTGACAAGCAAAACGGGACCGCCACTGAATGGAACCTTTCGTGGGTGGACGCCGACACGACCGCTGGGTGGCTCAATTTTGCGGTTTCCGGAACAGAAGCGAACCTGAACTGTGAATTCATTGGCAAGGGGACGTTTGATGAATCCATTACGCACAATCGAGACTCCATTCCAAAGGCCCTACCCCTTCACGGCATCGAAGCGCGGTTGATGGATTCACAGCGCTATCCGGAGTTAACGGGCTCTGATGCACTGTTCACCAGCACCGGTTTGCACGACACAACACGAGTGGGCTACCTTGTGGTGGTTCCCGGCACCGGATTTGGCATTGATCTCAGCGACCTTCTCGATACGTCCGGGGCCACCACGGTCGATTTTCAGCGCACGTGGGATGACGGCAACAAAGACCGGAGTTTCTCTTTGCTCGTGGACGGCACCGACGGGCGCCTTATCGGTTGGACCGAGCTCTCTGTAGAGGAGCTGGGCTGATGGGCACTGACGGGCGTGGCTTGGACCACTTGATGGAGCAAAACGAGGCCGAGTTGGGTTTTCTCTCCGCTTATGGGGGCGTGGACGACGGTGGACAGCATGACGGGGAAACCCTCCTTGCTGCGCTTCACCGTTTCTTGAAGGCTGGCGGCATGCCGTCAACGCTTGATGGCGCTCGGCTTTCGTTTGATGCGGGTCACGCCGAGGCTGAGGACAAAGGTTGTCGCTTTACGTTTAGGGGAAGCCACTTGCCCCTCGTTGCGAGCGACATGAAGTCCTCCGGTTTTTCGGGAGGCGAGTTGAAGCCGGACAGGAGTGAAGTTCGCGTTGTGTTCACCGCATGGACCATCGATCAGCGGAGGTTCGTTGAGCGGTTGGTTGAGCACCACGTTCACGGCTAATCAAGGCCGACGGGCAGTTCCAACCACGGCCGCACCCATCATTGCAGTGAGTGTCAAGACCACACCAGCTGAGGGCAATATTCCCTCACTCTCAGCCGAGCCAGGGACGTCGCATCCGTTGTTTTGGGCGTGGACGCCACCGTATGTTCCGTCATCGTAGTAGCACGTTGACCATGTCTTGTACCAGTCTCCCTCCGGGTAGGTCTCGGATGAGTCATCGCTGTAGGTCGCCTTGACGCGCCAATTCACGTACGAGTGGTCTTCTGGGGGCGTCAAATCAGCGGTGTGGGTGCTCCCATCATCGCTTACGGTGACATCTTGCGTCACAGGTGGGTCGCACACGCCGCTGTTAAGGCATATTTGCGTGGTGATGGCAAAGGTCGTGCCGTTGTCAACCGCCTCTTGGTCCATGACCACGGCCAGCGTCCATGTTTCACCATCTTGGGACGGTGCTGTGCGTTCTTGGATGGTAAACGGGACGTCTCCATCGGGATTGACATCCTCTCCACCGGTTGCTTCCCCGGCCTGCGCAGCGAATGCGAAGGTCATCACGAGGCCGAGGGCCACCAGGAGCGTCACGCTTTGCTTCATGGGCTACAGATAGCGCAACTCCTTTATTTGGGTTCTTCTCATTCCATGTCCCACAACTCATCACCCACCCAATGCACCGTTTTGATGCCCTTTCCTTTTGTGTTTTTCACGAGGTCATCGGCGTCATCCACCGCCCAGCCAAGAGCCAAGGGTCGCTTGTGGGTCATGTCTCGAATCCAGACCAAATCTCCGGACTGAACGGACGGTTCTGCCCCGTGAACTCCAGCCACCATGCAATCGGCGCCGTTCATCAAAAAAGGAATGGCACCGTGGTCAACCTCCACCCATTTGAGCGCTTCCATGTGCTCCAAAAAGCCCCGCAGTGTTAGAAACACATACCGCTCTTGGTCATCATCAAACAATTCGATGACCAGCGGTGTACGGTCGACAAACACCATCGTCCACGGCCCGTATTCGGCCATTTCAAGAAACGCTCCGTCCACGTTCAGGTCAATGGCCAAATCGGTTTCTAAACGCTTGAGGAGCGGAGCGATGTTCTTCCGCCGTACGGGCCTTCGTTTCCGGATGCTCATTTCGTTGGCCATGTTGTTCACACAGACCTTGAGGCTATCATCCTTGGGCATCGCGGTCTTGATGAACCAAAGGGCGCTCATCGGCACATGGCGATGTGGTGCACCATCCGTACGTTTGCCAAACATGCGATTGAGTTGGGCAATCAGCCGGTTTCCGAGCCGATTTTCTTCGTCAAGCCTGCAGGATGCCTGCACGAATCCGGCCCGCTTCCAGTGAGCACGCATCCGGGCGAAGTTCACCACGAGGTTGAGTGCGTGGTGCACCTTGATGATGCCCTTCAACCGGCGAGCATTGCGGTGGGCTTGGATTTGACCGATCGTGCCACTCAAAGTGAGCTTCGAGCCGAACAGTTGCCCTGGGCGAGAGCGAAGTGCTTTCGCTCAAGCGCCGTCATCGGCCCGTTCGTCCCATGGGATGGAACGTGGGAAGATCTTGTTGACCCGGTTCAAGGGCTCCAGCTCACGCTGGAGGTCAATGGCGAACGTCGTCAATCAACACCGCTTCACGAAATGTCAGTGACGCCCCGCCAGCAAATCGACGCGTTGCATCGGTGGGCACCGGTCAGTGGAGGGGACGTCCTGTTCACAGGCACCCCCTCGGGCGTCGGGCTGTTGGTTCCCGGAGACAGGGTCTTGGCCCGGCTGCTGAACGGAAACGGCGAACCAATCTCAGAAATTGATGTTGGCTGTGTTTAGGGTCGCTTTCATATAGCCTGTGCTGGTCGGTGGCGACGCAGGAGGCTTACCAATGGCTCAATGGCACGGAATTTCACGACGCAAACCATCCGGTGGACGCAAGGTTCAGGCACGCGGCAAGCGAGCCACAGAAATCTCAACTGAGAAGCAGTTCGCCCTTGTTGGTGAACCAAAGCGCAAAATCTACCGAAAGACCGGTGGCAACACGATGGTTCGCGTGATGGCTGCCAACCAAGTCAGCATCAACAATCCCAAGAACGGGAAAACGACCTTGGGCACCATCCACAACGTCGTGGAAAACGCCTCCGACCCCAACTACGTTCGACGAAACATCCTCGTCAAAGGGGCCGTCATCGAGACCGATAAGGGTCGAGTCCGAATCACCTCTCGACCGGGCAAGGACGGCGTCATTAACGGCGTTCTGCTTGAGTGAATCCAAGCGACGGCTTCAAGAAAGCACGCCCTGAGCGGCCCATGAGGCGAGACCATGGACCACAATCCAGACCGAGTTTGTGTTTGGCCCGGTTATTTTGACATGAAACGCTCGCGGCGAGCAGGTCGCCGCGTTCCCAAGGATGCCTCGGTCCTCAAGCCAGACCTTGAGGGTTTATTCATGGCTGCACGCGCCGTCGGCCTCCGTAAAATCAAGCGCGAAGAACACACTTCCCACCCCGGGCGGCCTCACGGCCGTGAAGGGCGACTCTGGATTTCAGCATCCGGCGCAAAGGAATCCATCGGTGCCGCCAGCAAAGAAGAGTTGCTCCAACTGATCGGAGGCCAATGGCGAGAAATGCAACGAAATCAACGGCAAGCGGCTGTTGAGGAAACGGCTCGTGGACCGAAAACCGGCGATCGCCGAGCGAGGTCGCAGCGGAAAAACACCCAACAACGCAGCAGCTTCAAAAAGCGCAAGAGTTTCAAAAACCGTTGAATCTTGAAACAGAAATTGATAACCTTTGAGGGTCATTTCTGAACATGCGAATCCTCCTGGTTCTCTCGATGCTCGTTCTGTTGTCTGGAGGAGTTCAGGGCGATCTTGCCCCTCAAGCCGAAGAGCCACAGACCGTCGTCATCAGCGTTGACAGCACCAACCTGCGCTTCTCGCCCTCCTCTGTCACCCTCACAGAAGGAGACACGGTGCGGTTCTTTTGGAGCGGCCAGGCCCTCCCGCACAACGCTGTAGAATCAAACGGTGTTTTTGATTCGGGCGACCCAGAGCGTAACGTCGATTACAGTTTTACCTTTGAACGCGGTTCAGCGGGAACCTACGAATTTGTTTGTGAGCCACACGCCTCAGCAGGCATGGTCGGTCAAATCACGGTTGAGCCGGCGCCAGCGCTCGTCGAAGATGAGCCGGAGGAACCAGCTGCAGAAAACACGCCTTCCCTCTCGCTGGGCAGCACAGCCGCCGTCTTGGTGTTGGCGTGGTTCGCTTCTCTTCGCCGTCATGGCAACGGATGAAGCCATCCAAAGACGTCGTCTTCGGTCTCGTTCTGAATGCCGGTCAAAGCATCGTACAGTTGGACGGTGATGTTCCCCGGAGTCCCATTGCCGTAGACTTTTTTCTCGTCGCCATGGGTGATTGATCCAATGGGGGAGATGACGGCCGCTGTTCCGCAACAGAAGGCTTCGTCAGCGTTCATGGCAAACTCTGCGGCGACCTTGCCTTCCACGACCTCGTAGCCGATGTGTCGGGCGAGTTGAATGATTGAGTCGCGCGTGATGCCGGGAAGGATGGTGCCCGTTAATTCTGGGGTGTAGAGCACCTTGTCTTTCACGCAGAAGAAATTTGCAGCCCCCACCTCTTCAACGATGGTGTGCGTTTCGGCGTCGAGGTAGATGATTTCAGCGTAGCCTTTTGCTTTGGCTTCTTTGCTGGGCTTCATTCCAGGAGCGTAATTCCCGATGGCTTTCACCCCTCCCGAGCCGCCGGGGGCTGCTCGATGGTGATGCTCTGAGATCAGCAGGTCAATCGCACTCATGCCGCCTTTGAAGTAAGGTCCGACCGGCGTCACGTAGATGAGGAAGGTGTAGGAGGGTGCAGGCGCAACGCCCAACACGGGGCCACTTCCCATCAAGAGGGGGCGAACGTACATGGCGCCTTTGCCGGAAGGTGGCACCCAATGCTTGTTGGCGGCGACGACTTGTTCAACCGCATCGACAAAGATGGACTCGGGGACGGGGGGCATTTTCAATCGGTCAGCTCCTCGCTGCATGCGCCTTGCGTTTTCCTCGGGACGGAAGAAGACGATTCGGTTCTTCGAAGTCTGGTACGCTTTCATGCCTTCAAACAACCCTTGGCCGTAATTGAGAACCCCTGCGGCAGGCGACATCGGGATGTCTCCATAGGGTCGGAGTTCTCCCGGCATCCATGGATCGTTGGCCGTGGTGGTGGTCAGGTACATGGTTTCAGTGGGCGTAAGCGAGAACGTGAGGGTGTCCCAATCAAACGATTCATCCATGCACTAAGCCCCCTATCAAAATGACCCATTGTGATGAGGCTTTCAAGGATTCCTCTTCGGTTTGATGCCTCTGGCTCTTGATTTCCATCCACTTGAGCAGATGGGTTCTAATGGGGCGGAACAGTGAACCCTTCTGGGGTCGCCAAGTGAACGGACGGATGGGGATTGTGAGCGGGCGATACCGTTCGTTGTCCACGTCTGAACGGGGTGATGCGCTCCCTGAAACCGTGGTTGAACTGTTCGGGCGAACCGATGAAGGGCGGTCTGCTTGTCTTTTGGTCCACGGGTTGAGGCCAACGTTCGAAATCGCCCCCATCGGCACTTGGGATGTTGAGGAAGGCATACCTGCTTTCATCGAAGACCGACTTGTGCACGTTCAAGCCATGGAACACGTGGTGAACATCACCGGGCCTGTAGTCAAATGGACCCAGCTTGGTGAGCGACCGGTGTGGACCGTTGAAGTTGAGCAACCCTTTCACGTCCCCTCCCTCAGGAAGGCCCTAAAAACCCGTTCGTGGCAAATATTTTCGGGCGATATCCCGTTTGTGAACCGCTTCTTCCTTGACGGAGACGTGGGCATGCATGTTGCCTTTTCCGGCGAGGTTGTTGACACAAAGGAAGCCGAAGGACCT
>CAXHCG010000060.1:0-9889 GCA_964014905.1 uncultured Candidatus Poseidoniales archaeon
TGGCGGAGGCACCCGGATTCGAACCGGGGTCCAGGGATCCGAAGCCCCTGATGCTATCCACTACACCATGCCTCCATGCAGTTCCCAGCGAACCTGCGGTGGCACTCAAGGTGTCAATCGCAGATTCGCCTGTTCCGTTGATCGGTGAATCAACGGCGTTTACGGTAGGGCCGTTTGGCTACATTTCGGATGTGCTGTTTGCTGTCCATGATGTCCGGCCCTCCTCGGGCATTGGTGCATTTATCACACCACCTATATTAAACCTTCTCACACTTCTAATACTTGAAAGCCAACATGAACTGCTCATATTTTGGTTTTTTTTCATCGAATTCCCGGAAAAAAGCCAAAAAAACGCTCATTTGGCAAAATGAAGGGTCTACCATTATAACCTCAACGGCCCGAGGTTCATACCATGACAACCGTGATGTCACCCCGAAACATGCTGATTGCTGGAATTGTTCTGGTACTCTTGAACGTAGCCGCCCTTGCTCCGATGGCCACCAACGCCGTTGAAGGTGTGGTGGACGACACCTTCGAATCCTACACCAAGGACACCATTTGTGCGGATGATGATTGCGATAATGCCGAAGAAGACTGGGCTTCGTCAACCGCCCAGCGCGACTATTATGCCTGGAACATCACCAACGTTGCTGACGTGATGGCCACGGGCGCAGCGCCCATCACCGAAAAGGTCGGGCCCTTCACCTACGACATCACCACCACGCGCACCATCAACAGCTACGATGACAGCGCCGGTGAAGTCACTTACAACGCCGTGAAGACCTTCGAATGCGCTGAGGACAGCGCCTTTTCATGCGACACCGAAGTGTCGCAACTCAACATTCTCTTCCAAGCCCAGGTCATCGGTGCAACCGGCATGGCCATGAACGGTATCATGGACTTGACCAAGGTCGGCTTTGCGGTCCAAATGGTGCTCCAGGACATGAACACCACCCAAGCAGGCACCGCCACAATGGGCGACCTCTGCATGGCTGACACAGACGGCGACGGTGCATTGGACATGCAAATCCCCTGCCACACATGGGCCAGCGGCGGTCAAACCGCACTGGCACAGTCCCAAACCGGCATGGGCATCATGATGATGAACAACAATGACACCCTTAACAACACCATGAACTCGCTTGCCGGCTTTACCGATGGTAGCCTCGACAACGCCATGACGAACACATCTCACCCAGCTGACCCAAACTTCAACATCTCGTTGATGACGCCGCTTGGTTCGGTGGCCTTCATGGGTCTTGGCGCACCGGAGATGATGATCTCTGACGTGATGGCTGACCCCTCGAACTCCACGGTGATGGCACGTGCCAACACCTATCGATACCTCGCCATGACAATGGCTGACATGGACCAAGATGGCACACCCGAAACACCAGTCCCTGACTTCTACACGACCTTCGTTCGAGACTGGGCTATGTACGCCACTGTCGGCGCAAGTTTCCAAGCCTACGGCGGAGGCGCCGACGCCAACTTGACCGATAACACCGACCTCACTTCCCGACTCCACAACCTTCTGGGCGTCGACATGACCGGCGTGAACGCCGTTGGCCTGATGATTGCAGGCCATCTGACGGACGACCCCACGGGCATCGTCGCCACGAACGCTGAAGGCACGGCCTTCGGCATGGCTGAATTCCTCACCATGGAGGCCGCTGACGTGATGACGGCTTACAACATGACCGCCACGCAATACGGTGCTGTTGCAGCATGGGTCGCAGGATGGGCTACCTCTGCCTCCTCCGCTCAACTCGGTCTGCTCGGCGGTGTGGGAACCATGAACGCCGAACAGTTCGTCAACCAAACCTTTGGTGCAATGAGCCCCGTTGGCGATCCTTACTTGGAACGCTCGCTCAACCTTGGCGGCGCTTGGAACGCCGTGTACGGCAACGCTCCGGTTGACCTGACTCAGGAACAATCCGGAAACCTCCTTTACGGCCCAATTGGACTCACCACGCGAACGGGTGCAACCTTGTTCATCTACGGTGAACTCGCCGGACAGACCCCCCCGATCAACCTCGCTACAATGCAACCGGGCGCACCCATGGAATGGAACGCTGACACCATCGCCGCCATTTACGGCATCGACACCAACGCAGCAACGGCTCTTCGTGCCCTCATGATGGGTCCAATCTACGGAACAACGGCCGATGCATTCGTGCCAGGCTACCTCATGTCCAACTTCGGCACCACGCCGTACTTGACGCAATCCTTCAACAACTGGCTCATCGGCTGGCACGACCCCGTCAACGCCTTCCTCGCTACCGGAAACCCGATGGACATGAGCGTCGGGTGGTCGTCACTGGAAAGCAATGCAACCTACTTCGGGTCCGATGGAATCGCCAACGGAGACGGCACCAACTACACCGTGTGCACCGGCGAAGGCGGCGACTGCGACAAGGGCGAGACCCTGCTCGAGGACGGTTCACCTGAACTCTCGTGGCGCAGCACCGAAATGGCAACCGCTACTTACGGCCTCATCACACCCGAGTCACTTGTGGGAACCACCGGTGGATTCCTGACCGGTACCGGCGACAAGGTTGACGTCAGCGGCTACGTCATTGCAGACGTCACTCGAGCCGGCGACAGCACGGTCAAGGGTATCCCAGTCTACGATTACGAAGCGGTCCAAGCCGCACCGGGCCGAAGCATCCAGGCCAACCTCATGGAGACCTTCAGCCTGCTCGACGCCACGCCTGGCGCCCTTCCAGTGTACTTCTCAACGGAGATCACCATGCAGGCCGAGCAACTCTCCGGCCTCATCATCGCTGGGTCTTCGGTCAACACCTTCTATCTGGACAACCGAGAACACACCAACCAAGCCACCGTGCCAACCATGGCTGACCTGGACCCTGTGTTTGAGATTCAATCCTCCTCGATGATTGCTGACGACGACGCCGAGACCATGGAAAGCTCCATTGTCCAAAACCAAGACAAGATGACCTACTGGACAAACTTTGACTCGTGGATTGACTATGTCACCCTCCTGTTCTGGGTCGGTGGCATCGCCATGATCGGCATGGGCATGGTCGGCGCAGCCAACGCCTCAACGGAAGAAGAGGAGAAGGATTTCTCAGCCTCTGCCGAGGAAGCACCTGCCGAAGACGGCGAGTGATGTTTTCACCTTCCAAGAAGGTGGAAAAGGTCGGAAAACCGACCTTTTGTCCCCAACTGTAGGGGGAAGAACATATACCGATTCAAACAACCGTTGTTCCGAAGGGAATACCTCTTCGGTGAACAGCCTGAGTTGCAAGTTGAACCTCCCGCTCGGACCGTCGCTACGCGACCCTGCCCTCGAGGCAGACCTGCAGACCCGCTTGGACGAGGGGCATCGCATCTTTGCCGTTGGAGATGTGCACGGCCACTTCGCCACGTTCAAAGCCCTTCTTCATCGACTGAATTTGAGACCCGAAGACCGAGTTGTGTGTTTAGGGGACATGATCGACCGAGGACCAAATTCCGCCGGAATGGTCGAACTCATTCGTGCCCACCCCCAAATCATCTGCCTCAAAGGAAACCATGAACACATGGCCGTTCAATCGGTTCAATCCGATGGGACGTTTGAAGCATGGCAACCTTGGATGAAAAGGGGAGGGAAGTCCACCTACGGCTCCTACATCGTACAAGCCAACGGTGATTTGTATCAAGCCAAGCACCAGATGCTCGATGATTTCATGTGGCTTGACGCACTACCCTCGGAGTTGGTCTTGGACCACATCCGACTTGTTCATGCGGGATACGACCCCCGAAGACCCCTTGAAGTGCAAGGTGAGAAAGAACTTCTCTGGATTCGCAAAGAGTGGTTTGAGCACGATGGCAGCGTTGACCCTGCCCGCACGGTCTTTTTCGGCCACACGACGACAACAAAACTTGGAGATTCCGCAGGCGAGGTCGCCTTTTCATCGAATCGGCTGGCCGATGGTCGTCCGTCTTGGGTGGGCCTCGATGTTGGCGCCTACAACCATGTTTCACCCAGTCTCGCCGCCGTTGACATCGCTTCGCTTGGAGTTGTACAGCAACCCACCCTCCGATGCGATCGTTGGTTTGAGCGCATCAACACGCGGCGGAAACAGAAAGGAAAGAGGAAGAAAACCTGGAAAGGCCAAGAAAACCTTCGGGAGGCCGAGGTTGCAAGGAGTTTCGGACTCACTGCGCTTGTCACCCGTGCCAGGCACGCAAGCCGGTCAACCCTACGAGCCCAACGAGCGTTGGAAGAAGCAGGCGTCGTGTTCTCACCCGAGCTTGACGGGACAACGATTGGTGGGTACCGGATTTACAGAAAATCCGCTTTGGAAGGAGGAGATATGCAGGTGTCCCGTGGACCAACCTCCTTCCGCGTCTACGGAAAAACCGCTTCGCGCCAAGACGAAAACATTCGCCGCTCAAGGAAGGCCCCTCTGGTGTAATGAGTACACCAACTTGCCGTTATTCGGCAATTTTAACCCCCAATCTGTCATAAAAATTCTTTGAAGCGCCGTTGATGCACGAGAAACAACATTAAAGAGGGTGTACTTCATTTGGTGTATTCATGGAGAAGCAACCGAATGGCCCCTCGTCTGTTCAGGCCTTACAGCAAGCGTACCTTAACGTGATCAACCAGCGAAGAGCGAACGCCTCAATGTTGAGGTGGAGTCTCGAATTTGCTGCCGCAGAAAAAGAACGCAATGCAGGAAGCGGTGTCACGCTTTACCTTCTGTAATCCCACGGTCAAGGTTGAATGCTTCAACCCGCTGGGACGCCCATGGAGGCACTGGCATGGGACGTGTTACTCGGGGCAGGCACCGTCTTTGCGCTCGGGGCTGTTTCACCCGGCCCGAGTTTGATGGTCGTGTTGCGCAACACGATGATCGGAGGGCGGCGCCAAGGCGTAATGTGCGCTCTTGGTCATGGTTTGGGTTTCGGAATCTATGCGGGCATGGCGGTGTTTGGTCTCATCGTGCTCCTGGAGGAAGCACCGAACGTCTTCACTGGATTGCAGCTCATTGGATGCGTTCTGCTTGGATGGTACGGCTGGTCAATGTGGCACGCGAACCATGACGAACTGTTCAACGACGATTTGGGTTCGGGAGCTCAGGGCTTCGCTGAAGGCTTTGCTATCGCCTTTTTCAATCCGAAAATCGCTCTGTTTCTGGTCGCCGTCTTGGCCCAAGTGCTCCAACCGGACATGAACTTGATTTCCAAGGCCGCCGTGGGCCTTCTCGGCATGACCATTGACGCCGTTTGGTACCTGCTCGTGGCGTTGGTGTTGACAGGTACGCCCTGGTTGGACCGGCTCAAAGAAAAAGCGGGCCTCATTCACCGCATCACCGCCCTGGTGTTGTGGGGCTTCGGCTTGAGCGTCCTGTTCAGCCTGTGATCAGCGCTGACATCTTGCGCAGTAAAACGTTGAACGGTTGCTTTGAACAAGGCGACGAACGACGCCCCCACACCCATCCTTCATGCAGGGTTTCTCTTCACGACCGTAGACGGCGAATTGATGGACAAAATACCCCAATGTCCCATCCACGCTGGCGAAATCGTTGAGCGTCGAACCACCGGCTTGAATGGCTTCGTTGATCACGTCTTTGATGTGGCTGACAAGAACCTCAAGGCGTTTGGTTGGAGCACCGTTTTTCCGCACCAAACCTCCGGCCTCGCGGCGAGGTGAAATTCCAGCGCGATGAAGCGATTCACAAACGTAGATGTTGCCAACCCCCACCACTGTTTTCTGATCGAGAAGGGCCAATTTAATGGCGGTTTTTCGCCCCCGAAGGCGGTCTGCAAGGGCTTGTGCGTCCCAAGGGTCAAACGGCTCTGGACCGAGGGAGGCGAGGAGTTTGTGCGAGGCTTCTTCGCTGGATGGAAAGAGGTCGACGATGCCAAAACGACGCGGGTCGGTGTAGACCGCCCTCGAACCGTCGGTGAACACGAACTCGAGATGGTCATGTTTTCCTCCATGCCCGGTGTCGTCTCCAAAACTTGAGACTGGAACACCACCGTTGACGGTTCTCAAAAGCGGCTTCGCAGCAGCCGCTTGGTCGCTGTCAAACAAGGTGTATCGTCCACTCATGCCGAGGTGAGAAAGCAGCACTCGGTCGTCATCAAGGTCGATCAGCAGGTACTTCGCACGCCGGCGGACATTGACGACGGTCGTTCCCGAAAGGGTGGCAAGGTCTTCTGGAAAGGGATAGCGAAGGCCTTCACGGCGAATCAAAACGTCGCCGAAGGTTTTGTTCAGCATCCCTTGAATCAACCCTTGCCGAACGGTTTCAACCTCGGGCAGCTCAGGCATGTTTACGCCACCATTTTACGCACCACAAAGAGGCGGTGGTTGTCCTCGTACCCTGTCAACTCAATGACTTCCTCCACGTCATGACCGCTGTCAAGAAGCTGTTGTTCAACGCTGGCGAAGAGGGCTGATTCACCTTCACCGGTCCACCGTTCACTGGCCGCTTTGAGGGATAAGAGGCCGATGCCCCCGGGTTGAAGAAAACGGTCGCAAGCTGAGAGGAAGATGTCAACTTGACCGGCCTGAGCCACATCTTGGAACAACCAAGGCACTCGGGTCGGCAACAACACGCCCCATGCTGCATGTTGCCGGGCATCGCCCAAGACGGGAACAAGACCGGGACGCTCCTTGGCCATGAAGGTCAAATCACGAAGGCAGCGAGGTGCCAAGTCAACGCAGACGAGGCGCCCACCGAATCGATTTGATGCCCCGCAAAGGTGGTCGTAGAGGTGGCTCACCGATGTTCCATGGCCAGCACCGAGGTAGAGAACGGTTGAGCCCTGGGGTGGAAGCAGCAGACTCGGGTCCCGGTTGGTTCGGAGCATGCCAGCACCCAGCTTTGACCGGGTCGGATCCCAGCGTCGGTGTTCTTTGCCGGAGAAACGGCGCAGAGATTCACCGTACACCGCTTTCCCTGAAACCGCATTCTGGGTCCACAACGTGCGTCGCTCAAGGCGAACCGTGGACGAGAAGTGCTGCGGGCCACGCTGGCGTCGCTTGTTTCCTCCGCCCATGACTGCAACCCCTCAGCGCCGTGGTGGTGGGTGTTTGTTGGCCTCTCGAATGGCCTCAACGCGTTGCTCCACCTTGAGCACGTCCTCCTCGGTCCAAGCTTCACCCTCGAAGGCGTCAATCTTGGCAGCGATGCTGATTTTTCCAGCCAGCGTACGAGCGATTTTCCCACGCACCCAGCGAGGGGAACGGCTGATCCACGGATGCATGAAGATATGACCGTGTTTTGGAGAGGGAGCCCCGGTTTTGAGGTGGTGGAAAAAGGCCTTTTCAGCCCCAAGGATTTGAACCGTACCTGACGGTAAGCGGGCCAAGCGGGCACGCCCATGCGCCTCAACGCACAGTCGAGCGGCGAGCAACGGCCCCACCAGTGCCGATACCGAAGGAAGGTGCGAATCGGCCAATTGACGCAGCGCATGTTCCATTCGGTCCAATCGGCCGTTGGCACTGGCGGTGCTTTCCGCCCATTCCGTTAGCGTGCGCCACTCAAGTTCTGAAGGCAGTTCAGCGGGAACATCGACCTCCATGGTGCGGGCAAAGTCCTCGGGAGAATCACTGCCCGCCACGCTACGAACGTAGGCAGCGCGGTCGCTCACCGTTGTCAGTGGGAAAAACAACCCCGCCCACTCAATGAGGCGGGACTCCATCGTCAAGTGGCTGGCACGAAGTTCGTCGCTTCCACGGACAAGGTGTTCCAACCGACGGTCAGGGTCGCTGGCAGCGGCTTGAACGCCTTCTACCGCCAATCGCAGGGCGGCAGCATCAGCGATGCGTTGCTGTTCGGGAGTGGGGATTGGGTAGGCGGCTTCGGGCAGTTGGGGGTCACCGTGGACGCAACGTTTTGCATCAGGGAAGCGTTCCTGGAGTTCCAACGCCTCTCGAATGGGTTGGCCCAAAGCGATGAGACGAAGCCGTTCAACGACGGCATGTTCGGTCATGTGACCGTCCCACCGCATGACGTCCACAAGATGGCCATGTTCGTCGACCACGGCAGCGGCCTGCCAATCGTACCACAACCACATGGACGTCCCTCCACGCTCTTGATTTTGACCCTTCCCCTTCCCATTGTGGAATTCACTGAAGCAGAGGGCCAATACAGCACTTTATTGCGCCATAGTATAAATATCTGAATTGGCAGGCTCTCCTATGTTTTGTCCGAAATGTGGAACCCTTTCCTTTCCAACACCTTCGGGTGACATCACGTGCACCAATTACAAGTGCGGCTACAAAGGACCTGCCAACCTCAAGACAAAAATTGGAGGAAAGGAAGTTGACCTTTCAAAGGCCACGTCAAGCACGAAGGTCGAATCCCGCGACTACGAAGTGATCAAAGATTCCGACAACATGCAAGGCATCCTCACCTCCGGAGATTACATGTGCCCGAAGTGCGATTGCATCGAAGTCTATGCCTACCTCGAGCAGACCCGTTCATCCGACGAACCCGAAACACGCATGCTCACGTGCAAGGAATGCGGGAACGGCTGGCGTGAGTACTGAACTCAGTAGTCCGATTCAACACGGGGCGCCAAGAAGTAGAGCACTTCTGCTGCACCGTTGTTGAACGTAAACTCAAGGCTGAGTGGGAAGCTTTCTCCAAAGCCCAACTTGACGGTGCCCAGTGAGCCGAACACCTTTGAAAGCGGCACGAGGTAGGTCAGCGAATATTGGCTCCGTGCTGGTTTGGAGCATGTAAGCGATTCCAATTCGTCCTTGGAGAAGCTCACCGTCACCGAATCGGTCTGGCCTTGAACGTGAACCGTGAAGGAATTGGCATCAATGCTGAAGTTCACGAGGTCGCCGACTTGCTTGGCGGCTCGAAGGGCTTGCGCCAGCGAAGCACCGTTGATTTCAATGCTGGAGGGAATGTCGATGTTGGGGAGGTTCGGAGAATTCACCGTGCTGGGGTCAAGAGGACGGATGTTTCGGTCGATCTTTCCAAGGTTCAACGTCAGCACGCCAGAATCCTTGGTGTACGCCATTTCGATCATGTCGTCAGCGCCGCCAAGGCTGATGAGTTCCTTGACCTTCCGCAACTCGATGGCAAGGTCGTTTTCCTCAATTTCCCAGGTGTCAAAGGCAGCGGCATCGACCTTCATGTCGATCATCGCAACGTGCGATGCGTCCACCACTCTCGCTTGCATTTTGTCTTCTTTGAACTCAAAGCGTGCGTCTTCAACAACGACACCCAATGTTTCAACAATTTTGTTCATCAAGTCCTGCCGGGCCGTGACGTTCATCATGAGTTCATCCCTCTCTATGTCAAAAGGCTTTCGCGACGGCTTATGAACTTAGCACAAACGCAGGCATGAACGGACGCCTTCATGCGCGGTTCCCAAGGCAAGTATACTTCTCCGCGCATGGAGAAGAATTATACGAATCAAGGGTCATTGACAGCCATGAACCGAACCGCTCAAGTGATGACGGCTGTTTTGCTGACGACGATGATGCTCTCTGGATGCCTTGGCGCCGGAGACACGGCCGAAGATGGCACGGATGGAGGAGGCGGACTCATCCCAACCGCCCAAGGCAGCACCGTAACGACGGTCGTGAACGGGAATTATTTGCCCATTATTTCAGTGGCGCAGATGGGCGACACCGTGGAAGATGTGGCGTGGGCCTGGGAAAACGAAACCACAACCACGACCACCACTTCTGCCAATGGAACCACCACCAACACCACCGAGGTCACATCAAGTTTCTACAACGGCACACTCGTCGGCATGAACGTCAGCCTCTACCATGCTGCCGTGGACCCGGACGGAGCGAGCATGACCATGGGTTGGGACATGAACCTGGATGGAATCATCGATGTCGCTGTCGCCTCAAATTCTGGCTTCACGACGGTGAACCTCCCGTTGAACCAGTGGCACG
>CAXHCG010000061.1:0-9842 GCA_964014905.1 uncultured Candidatus Poseidoniales archaeon
CGCGACCGACGGATTAAGAGTCCGTCGCTCTACCTGACTAAGCTACAGGCCCACTCTGGCCTTTTAGCGCGTCTATTTAATGCTTGATGCACTGTGGTTTTGGAAATGGTTCAATCGTTCTTTGTGAGGATGGAAACACCCGTGTCTGACGCCATAACAACAACGCTGCACATGTTGTTGAACAGGCCAACTTGAACCACGCCTGCCAACCCTAGCAGGTTTTTCTCGGTTGCTTCCGGGTCCGTGATGGCCGCCCCCGTATGGGCGTCTGCAATGTAGTTCCCATTGTCGGTTTGAAGCAGTTCACCGTCGACTTCTCGCATGTGAACGGTGCAACCGAGGACCGATTGGATGGCTCGTTTTGTCGTATTGAAGGAGAATGGTGTGATTTCAATGGGGAGAGGAAAGGCTCCAAGGGTCCCTACTTGTTTGCGGTTGTCCGCAACAACAACCATCATTTTTGATGCTTGAGCGACCACTTTCTCACGCAACAACGCCGCGCCCCCCCCTTTGATTAACTGAAAAGACGGGTCAAATTCGTCGGTTCCATCGATCACGACGTCAAGACCGTCCAGCTCGTCCAGGTCGGCCAGTGGGATGCCGACTTCGTTGGCCAAGTTGCGCGTCGCAATGGATGTAGGCACCCCCACGATGGATAAACCATCCTCACGAACCCGTCGACCCAATTCAAGAATGGTGTACTTCACGGTTGAACCGGTGCCAAGACCGACATTCATGCCGTTTGCGACGTATTTGCACGCCGCTACCCCAGCCTCTGCTTTCAATGCCTCAACATCCATGGATATGCCTCATGTTCGCCATCTATGGACTTTCGCTTGATTTCGCTCATGCCCGAAAGTCCCAACCCTTTAGACCTTGAAGGGGGTGTGGGGAACCATGAGCCAACGCAGTCGCGCACCCACGTTGGCGCTTTGCTTGGTTCTCTTGTTCGTGGTTTCGTTGGTTCCACCAACACACCACGAAGCCGCTCCTCTGCGTGAGCAGTCCACCGAAATGGATACGACGCCCATCGGGCAAGCACAAAAACTGACGATTGGTTCATGGCCAGATGGTGCCAATCAACGTGTGGAATTCAACGTACCTGACGGGCATTCAATCAAGTCGTTGGACGTCGATATCAGTGCAGGTGCGCTCGGCAGTTCCATGGCCAGCCAACTGACGGATGTCGGTGATTTTGATGGCAATGCTCTCTACGATGGCATGGATGTAAACAAATCCTCACTTCAAATTCTACCTCAAGACTGGAGGTATGATTTTGAGTCCGGTTCGCTAGCTCCGCCCGAGTGGAGCCTTGCTGGAACTTCAAACTGGGCCATTCGAGCCGACACCCGTCTTGGGGGTGCTCAACTGGCCAAAGCAGGCACGATCAGCCACAATCAAGAATCGCGCATGACCTTGGATGTTTCTCAGATTCCTGCGGCGACCGGTACCTTCCAGTACAGCGTTTCTTCGGAAGGAAGTTTTGACTACCTCCTCTTTTGCATTGACAACACCGGTTGCTCGAGGTATTCCGGGTACAACTACCGTTGGTCTGGAACGGTAAACAACGGTCAGCAAGCCTTCACCATACCGGCAACTGCCCAAACGCTGACCTGGAAGTACGTCAAAGATGGAAGCGTCAACTCTGGCTCAGACACCGCTTGGGTTGACGACATTGTCATAACGCCCTCGGGCGGTTCCGGAAACGGTGAAGGAAATTGGACGTCTGAACCGTTTGGACCGACGCTGCTTGGCCGGGGGGAAAACCTGATGCACGGCATGCTGCACATGGATGCCTTCGTGTATCCTGGTTCTGTTTTTGAATGGCAAATTCTTGACGCAGCAACAAACACGCCTGTTCCAGGGTTTGAGCGCTTAACCACAACCTGGGCGGATTTGGGGATGATCAGTTCGCAGGATTACCCGTTGTTGCGATTTAAGGTGCACATGAAAGAAGCGGCCGGTGGAGGTACCCCTGAAATTCGCAGCTGGTCGCTTAATGGCCATCTCGAAAAAACGTTTGATACCGACCCAACCGCTGAAGGCTGGGTCATCCAAGGCGGGAGTTGGTCAAACGGCGTCATTTCAAGCTCGGGGACCGTCCTGTCGGATGTTTACCATGTCCGAAGCGGGTTCTCGGCCGTTGATGTGAACAGCCTCCAATCAGGTGGAGGGCAACTGCAATACAGCATTGACGGCGGTGATTCTTGGACTGGTTTGAGTGCCGTTGACCGGGACCAGTTTGACCAACCCGCCTACATGGTCCAATTCCGAATGATCAACTCCACGGGTGGAGGTACATTCGCATGGAACTCGTTTGAAGCAGAATTGGTGCGCACCTCCGTCCCTGACGGTCTCCGACTTGATGTTGGGTTGGACGGTGCAAACGAATGGTCGATGGACCGGCCGGGAGACGGTGTGTTTGGATTGCAAAACACCCTCATCACCGACGATGATTGGGTGTTGAAATCAGTGGCGCCGGCCACCACAGCCTCTCTTGAAATCGCCGTGCCAACAAAAGGTGTTGATGCCTTCTCATTCGCTGTGGCTTCCCCGTCCGGAAATCTTGCAAGTCCGTTCATGGCCATGGCGGTTGACGGCCAGGACATACTCAGTCGAAACCTCGCCAACATTAACGACCTTGCCGTGGTTTCATTGAGCCCAACTGAACTGAATACTCTCAACGATGCTCTTGTTCAAACAACTGGCCAAAACGGACCAACTGGGCTCCCAATGGCAACCGTTGAGGTACGCATCGGTTCATCCCTTTCTTCCGGAACCCTCCTCTTTGGAGGCGTCTTTGCACCGTATGAATCAAGCATCAGTCTTTCGCTCAACGCTGGCCATCCTCTGGTGTTGGGACTCAATCACGCCCTTTCCTCAACGGTGCCGTTGGCCGGGCAGCGTACCGTGAATTTGCCCGTTCGTTTGGATGCGACAGGCTCGGTGTACCTAACCGTCGTGGACGTGGACTCCCAAGCCTCGGTGAAGGCGCTTGAATTGGAAGTCAGCAATGTCTCGGATACCCTCGTACCCGGAATTGATTGGATTGAATCCGTAGGGACGTTTGATTTCTCACCGCTGGGCATCACCGACGCCCTGACCCACGCCACACAATCTGGATGGTTGGTTGAACTCCATCTCTCGGGATCGCAGCAACAATCCAAACTTCAATGCCCCATCGCCTCTCTGCCAATCACGTCATCCTCGATTGTGGCTTGTACCGCTTCCGGGACCGCCCTCTTGTGGTTTGATGAGGGTGATTCTGGATCCATTTCCGCCGCTGGTTCAGGTCAATACCTTGAGTTGCGGCATCACTTCAGGTTCCCAGATGGCTGGGATGACGAACCATCGGCTACCTTGTCGGTTAGCCTCATCTCCTCGGCTGGACCGCTTCTTCCAGTCTCAAAGGTGTTCGGTTTGGGTCATGATTTGGGTGTTGAAAACGATGTAGAGGTCAAGTCGTGGTCTGTTCTTTCCTCTGATGGTATACGCTCATCGGCACACTATCCGTACGTGCAGGCTGGGAAGGTTGTTCATCTTGAAGTGGTTCTTGGGTTTGAAAACACAACTGAAGGAGCACCGAGGTCTGGACAATCGCTCGTGCGTTTCCTGGTGGATGGAAACGAATACGCTACCACAACGATTCTCGACCATGGCGTTGCGCTGTTCCCCTACACCACGCCTGTCGGGCGGCCGTCGGTCAATTTGGGCGTTGAAGTCGTGCCGCTTCGTGGCCAAGGCGTCGTCAGTACCCTTCCGTCGTCGCTGAATTTCCTGTTTGATAACGTTCCTCCAACGCTGATGGACAGTTCCGTCGAGCGATTTGATAGCCGTGAGGTGTCCCAACGAAGCACCCTGAGCTTCACGGTCGCAGACCGACCACATTTACCCACCCACGCTCAAATCCACTCCTGGCGCTCGTGGGTCAACGACCACAACATGAACGGAGTGATGGATGCCGATGAGGTCGTTGTTGAAGCCCTGGATTTGCCTGAAAACCTGACGTTGCTGTTGGGCGATTACCATGCGACATTGGACACTTCCCAAGCCAGTGAAGGAGATTATTTTGTTGGCTGGATTGAGGTTGCTGACAGCGCTGGGCACGTCATGGAGGGTGGAGGAAGTTTTGCTGAACCAATGTTCCATGTCCAATTGAACAGCAACGGAGCGCCCTCGCTTGGGGCCTCTTCTTTGAGCTGGCCAGATGGCAGAGTTTCGCCTTGGCTCCATCCGCAGGAAACGTACGAGATTCGCGTCCCTGTTTGGGAACCGAACGGCATTTTTGACCTAGCAGAAATACATCTGGACTTGGCTACAAACACCGCCCACCCTGCCCCAATTCAGTGGAATCAGAGCAACGGCCTTTGCACTTCCTCAGATCCTTACGTCGAGATAGAGTCGTGTGAATTGGTTCCAGCCGATGCCTCTGACCTGTTTTCGAGAAACGGCGAATTTGTTGTGGAGTTCATGATTGAGTGGGGCTATGACCCAGATACATCGGTTTCAAGGGTGCCTCAAATCGGTCTTCTCGATCAATCCGGTCAATCAAACAGTTTCATTCTGGAACCCTTGAGCTGGCGCTTCTCAGGTGAGTTGTCAATTGACCCAGACTCCGTAGAGGTCACGATGGAGGGTGAGGACGTGGACTCTCTCGGCTTTTGGGTCCAGCCGCGGACAAGTTTTGATGTCGCAGGTGACGTGCTGTGGTACAGGACAGGAACCTCCCCAGTTCAACCGCTTGAAGTGGAATTGATCCTCGGGGAGAACAGCCTCGAGGCGTCGGTGATTAACGGTACCTTTTCTGGTTCAATGATCGCACCGTTGGTGGATGGCACCTATGGTCTCTACGGAGATTTGATTGATGCGCCCAATGGAGCCATCTATAGAGGAGATGTTTCTGCTTTCGTCTGGTTTATTGTGGACAATGAAGCGCCACGCGTTGCCGCTGTCGACCGACCTGGTTTCAACAACATGTTGGTGGAAGAGGCGTGGAAGGAGTTGCAATTCGAGTTACGCCTTGATGAAAACGCCCAACTCGACGAGGCAACGCTTCGGCTCCACTGGTCGCTAAACGAGGCCGGTCTCGGTCTCAACTCGTACGTCTTTGACAACGGCAGCGTTCCGTTGGAGATACTCGGAGAGCGGAAAAACGGAGACTCCATTCCTGTCCGCTGCTCGCTTGATTTGGACGCCTTGATGATTCCAGCGTTCCGAACGAAAGCGGTTGAACTGCGTGTGTGGGTGACGGGAGATGACCAAGCAGGCCTCTCCATCGATGCCACCTTTAACGACATTGATGCTCCACTTCGGGTTTGGAATTTGGAACAAAGGGTGGCGCTGTATTCCATTTCTGACATTGATATGAAACCATCAAGCGACATCCACCAGGGTGATCTGGTCGAAGTATCAGCACTCATCTCAAACAGCGGTTTGGCGGATGGTCAGGCCAATGTGGTTCTGGAACAAGTCGAATCAAGCGGAGCTCGCACCCGTCTCGATGCTCGAGCCGTTGAAATCCAAACCGGTGAACAGCTCATTTACCAGTACCTGTGGAAACCCGGTAGAGACGGTTCGCAATGGCTCGAACTTAGCATCGTGAACGGGCCGAGTGCTCAATCCAGCACGGTTCTTGTCGACGAGCCTCGCTCAGACGGAGTACTTGGGACCATCAGCACCGTAAATCCTGCGCTCCTCACCGTGGTTGGTTTGCTGACCGTCGGTTTGATCGCCCTTCTGGTCATCGGGCTTCGTCGTGAAGCCCCTCCCTCCATCCGTCCGGTTCAATCGCCATCAAAAGACGTTTCAAACATCGCACCCCCAACTCCCGCTTCTGGCCCATACGGTGCGGAAGAAGGTACCTTGTCTCCCGGGGAAAACCCCTACCAGTGAATCCACTTCGTTGAGGGGTTGCATTGAAATGCCAAGCCTCCCCACCAAATTCCGGAGGGAGTAGGAGGACCGCTGACAGAGTTCGACTCTGAGGAAAGTCCCCTCTCCAAAGTGCAGGCGGCTACCAGAAGGAAGCAAACAGAAATGGTTGGGTTCAGGCTGCAGAAACGAACGATGCAAGGTGTGTACAATGACGTTGAAAGACCGAGGTTGCCTTGTTGTCGATGAGACGAGCTACCCCGCCGGAGCAAGTCCAAACCGTCCCGTTGACTCGGCACGACGAGGGACAGGTAGGATGCACAGTTGAATGCGGTCACCGAAAGGGAACAGAAAGGGGCTTACTCCCTACTCCCTCCCCCTTCCTCATCAAACGAAAGTGATCCTGGTATGACGGCGTCCATGGGTTTCATTACCCCAGAATCCCCGATGGCTACGCCCTCTCCAAAGTCGATCCACGAAGGGTGGCCGTTGACCTTTGCTCGCGCAACATGCTCGGCTGTAATGATTGCAGGCAACAAGAAGGTGCTTGTGATGAAAGCGAAGATGATCAGGAGGCACATGAGCATGAAGAAATTCTCCAAGCCTGGAAAGGCAGCGAGGAATCCAGCAGCGATGCCTGAGACCGTCGTGACCGTTGTTTCAAAGATGGTTTGACCGGTTTCTTCAATGGCTGACGCCATTCCGTGCGGGGTTTCTCCTTCCTCCCGTATTCGATGCATGACGTGGATCGAATCGTCCACACCGATGCCAAAGACGATGGTGCCGATCATGGCCGTGAAGATGTTAACATTCACGTCCCCGCTCTGCATCAACAACGGTTGCCATAATATGACAACGGCGACGGGAATCATCGTGTACACCCCAAGTCGCGGAGAACGGAAGACAACCATGAGCAGGAGAGTAAGCACAATGAGTGTCAGTAAGGTGGTGGTTGTTTGTGTTTCATGAATCCCCTTGTTGATGTCCAGGGAAACGGGAAGGCCGCCCGTCAGAAGTGAAGTCCGGGTGTTCAGCAAGGTGGGTCCATCGTCAAGAATCTCGTCAATCTGATCTCGGAGTCCACCAGCGATGTTGAGGTTCATGTAGCGTTGATTGACGTAAACAATGGCTTTCGTTCCATCCTCGTTCATGAGCGTCGAACGCACTTCTTCAGAGAGGGTGTCAAACGCCACGTTCACCATGTCCTTTCGAAGTGCCTCGCGTTCGGCAACAGGAATCAATGTCCATCCCGCACATTCGGTATCGAACAAGTCTTCGCTTTCCCAACAGGGGTCGTGGAGAAGGTCCCACAGGGAGCCATCGCCCACGGTGACACCCTCCGTAACGGTGATGGTTGCGGGAATGGCTTTGAGAAAGGTAATGACGCTGGTGGTGTTGGTCTCGTCCGTAGCGTTCACGGCCTGCTCGATGGCATCCAGGGAATCGAGCACGGGGAGGTCTCGTATGTTGAGGGTGTTGTTTGTGTTGGGTCGCATTGAGGCATCGTAAATGAACAGGGACGTTTGACCGCTGTCAAATTGCCGCGAATACTGTGCAAGCGAATTAAGCGATTCGATGCCGTCGGGTGCATCCGAGGAACCCGTAATCGGCTTGTTTAATTCGTCCATGTTTGCAACACCGTAGGCTGTGATGGAGCCTGCGATCAACATGATGACAAGAAACGCTTTGATGGGTGCCGGACCGATGTTCTTCCATACACTGGGATTGCTGCGTTTGTTGAACTTCAACAGCCACGCCAGCGTCGGCACGAGCACGATGCTCAAGATCAGCGTGGAGGAGATACCGATGACGAGCGTGATGCCCACCGACCGTATGGGAGCGATTGGAACAATGAGGGGCGCAATGAGCACAGAAAATCCAACAATGGTGGTCATCGCTGACAAAAACACGGCAACGCCGGTGGATCGGGTCATTTCCATCACGCAGCTCTTGTAAAATTCAAGATCCCAAAGTTCTGGAACGGGTTGGTCGGGCTCTCCGCGTTTACGCCGCCGTTCGTTTTCATCGTGCGCTTTGTCGAGTTCCTTCCGTCGAACCTCCTCGATTCGGTTAACCATGTGAAGGGCGTAATCGACTCCCAATCCGATGAGAATGGGGAAGGTTGCAACAATCATCGGTGTGAGGGTGATGTTCATGATGACCGAAGAGCCGAAGGTGATGGCGAGGGCCATCATGATTGGTGTGCCCGTGATGACGACCACTTTTGCCGACCTGTGCAGCGCCGTGATGACCAACACCGTGAACAGCACCGACCACGGTAAAATCATCAGAAGATCCTCGTAGATAGCGTCCGAAATGTCCTCGAGGACCTTTGTAAGACCGGTGACGGTGATGGATTCCGTGTTTCTGTATTCCGAGGGTCGATCATCAATGATGTCTTGGAAATGGCTCAAAAGCGCCGAGAAATCCTCCCAGTCGCCCGTCACGGACGGGTCATGATGCATCCCGATCACGATGGCCGTCGTGTCCCAAATGCCGTCTCCATCCAGGTCGTTGGTGAAGTTTCCATCGTTGTCGCTGTCCACGGTCGGGTCCATGTCGTTGGTGTCTTTGATGAGAAGGTCAAACAGGCCAGGAGCTTGTTCAATGATTTGATCGATACGGTCCTGTGAGGGTATAGCGTATTCGCCACCTTCAGGGAGTTGATCGCAGTCCAGGCCCCCTGGTAAGCGATTGTTTACTCCATGCACACAAAGGGAATTGTTGAAGCGACCGTCCGCTGAATTTATTTCCTTAATGACTTGTGCTGGAGAAAGAACCCAGAGCACACCGTCGTTTCGCCCGTGGTCCGTCTTGTCGAAGTCCATGCCACGGCTGGTAGAGTCTCCTCCGATGTTCCGGTCGTCACCCTCAAGCCAACTGATTTCGTTGAGCACAACCTCATCGGTGATGTTGGTCGTGTCGTTGGGGTTGTTCGCGTTGGGTGTCGTGATGTAGATGATGGCGATGTCGGTTGACCACTCCGTTCGGACCTCAAGCAGTAAATCGGTTGACTCCGCACCGTCAGGCAGGAAAATTTCAACGTCATCGTCGATTTGGTCTTGAAACGCTAGGCCTTGTTGTGCGAAGACAGCGCTGATGATGAGAAACAACACAACGATGGTACCCGGGGAGGCCAACACCGTGGTGTATAACCCCTCAAGGCGTTGATTGAACTCTTGTTTGAGTGTGGTTGCAGCGCGTTCGGTGGCATGGCGGAGCGCGTCAAGGGCCGATGCTCCGCTGTCCATGCCCACTGGAGTTCATGGTGGCTCAAGAAGGATTCCGCTCGGTGCGGAAGTTCTGAGTGATTTCAACAGGCGTCGTAGGCCTCAATCAAGTACTTGGTCAGCGGGCTGGTCCACGCCAACTCAGAAACACCGTCTTCGCCTTCTACAGCGTAGGTGCGAATCACATCTCGAACACGAACGTTACCCTCCGAGGAGCGGGCGAGAATCATGGCGCCTTTCACCGTTTTGCCAGTGCCGTGCGGGTCATAGACGGTGTCCAAGGCTTCTTCAAGGAACCATTCTGCCTTACCGCCGGGTTCTCCCTCGTAGGTTTTCTTGGGTTTCTTTGCACCGAATAATCCTCCAGACTTTTTCTTTGCGGGAGCGGGTTTGTTTTTCTTCGGAGCGGCTTTCGTTGCGGCAGCCTTCTTACCGGTTTTCTTCGATTCGTCCTTTTCCGGTTGTTCTTCCTTGGCCTTTTCCGGCGTCCCCTTGGGACCTTCTTCCTTGGCCAGTTCTAGCGCTTTTTTAGCGTCGGAGAGTTGGTCTTGCAGATCTTGAATCTTGTCTCGATAGGAACTTGCCAGGTGCATCAACGAGGTGCGCATGGCGGCTTCAAGCTGAATCGTTAATCCCTCATCGGTTGCGTCAGTCCATTTTTTCCATTGCCGCATCGTGTTTCCGTGGATGTCTGAACCACATCTGTCTCTTATACACATCTCCGAGCCCACGAGACCGCTG
>CAXHCG010000062.1:0-9627 GCA_964014905.1 uncultured Candidatus Poseidoniales archaeon
ACACTCGAACCTTCGTCGGCAGCGTCAGATGTGTATAAGAGACAGATCGATGAGTTTGTCCGAATGGCCTGCGTTTTTCAGAGCCATGTTCATGCCGAAAGCACCGGCGACCTCCATGTCCTCTCCGATGAACACGCAGTCCTCACCGTGCAAGGTGGCAATGTCTGCCATGGCTTGCTGGATGGCCCGAGCATAGGTCCAGCCGCCTTTTTCAGCGTACGACCATGCGGTCTCGCCGGGCTTTACCGGACCCTCACCAAATGCCGGTCTTGATCGACCGGTGTACCGCTCAAGGTGGTCAGCGTGCGTCTCAGCATCGTGGAGGCTTGTGACGCCTTTGGTCACGGTTTCGGGTTTGGGCCATTCCATCGCATCGAGGGTCGTTTGAGCTTCCTGAACCGCAGCGGCTTCTTCTGCTTCCATTGAGTCGAGGTCGGCCTCGCTCACGCCCATGTCGATCAAGAGGGCTCGATGGGTCGGCAAAGGGTCCTTGGCGGACCAGTACTCGAGGAGGTCTCGATCGACGTAGCCCGCCGGTGTGCCGCTTGGGTTGCCAAGGTACAGATCATCGTGGTGGTGGGCATGACCGCATCCACGCATGGTCTCGACATGAATGAGGGTCGGACCCCCACCCTCCAAAGCAAATTCTCGAGCAACGGCGGTTGAGGCATGCCATGCTGCGGGGTCCGAGCCATCAATGGTCCACGCAGGGAAACCCATGGCCGTGGCTTTGTCCGCCCAAACTTCAACGCCTGATTGCTTGGCAGGAGGCGTGTCGAGAGCAATTTGATTGTTCTGAAGAACGTAGGTAATGGGCAGGCCTCGGGCACCTGCAAGGTTCATCGCTTCCCAAAATTCGCCCGATGATGAGGCCCCTTCGCCGATGCATGCGACATGGAACCGCTCAATGGATTGCTGCCATGCGGCAAAAGCCAGCCCTGTCATCGTGGCACTTGCAATTGGAAGCGGTGCCGTTGGTGGAAGCACACCAACATGCCAGGCACCGACGTGAAGGTCGCGCCCTCCAGCATCATCCCACCCCCCGTTTTGGTTGGAGCCAACCTTGCCCAAGTTGGCCGCCATCACATCGAGCGGCGTATCGCCCATGGCCAAACCTAAGCCAATGTCTCGAATCATCGGAGCGACCAAATCCCCGTCATAGCCATCGCCGGGACGAGCGTCTCTGGGCGCATCTGGCTGACGGTTGAGAGCTGTGGCGACCGCAACAACGCCTTCTTGCCACGTTGACCGGAAGCCCTTACCTCCAAATCGTCCACCGTCCGGCGTTTCAATTCCCTCCGTGAAGATTTCCTTCAGGGAGGCGTCCAGGCATCGTGTTCGGGTCATTAACCGCTGCCATTCCATTCGGTGACCGACGGTGACCGCCATGTAGTGAGCCAAACGGCGCATCATCAACCGCATGTCAATCAAGAAGTGGGCACGGCGTCGTTCAAGCATCAAGCCCATGCTGCGTCGAGGGATCACTTCTCGCTCCAGTTGTTCTCCGAGCGTCGTCTCCATCTGCTTCTTGAGCCCACGTTCAAGAGCGTCGACAAACCGTGCCGAAAAAGCACTCCATGAAGGACCCTCAAAGGTCTCTGGTTCCGCCTCAATCATGTGGTCCCAAACATTTGCGACAAGGAAGAGATGAGCATCGTGCCGTTGGGCGACGAAGGTCAACACTTCAGAACGTGCGGCTCCCTTGGGAAGCGGTTGGTGGAATTCCAGCGGTGCCTTGGGGCGCCAATTTAGGCCGAAGATTTCAGGAAGGTCTCCTTGCGACACGGTCTGTCCCCGCCTCTCCCACGGGATGGGTGGCTTCAATGCTCTTCTTCCCCACCTTGCCGTCACGCTCGCAGGCTCCCAGAGTGTTCGTTGCGTTTTTGATTTCCACTGGTTCCATTGCGGGCGGGGGTAAATCGGTGCAGATTACGGCGAGTTCGCTTCGTGCGGGCCTGCACGACGGCACCAGCACCCGCTTCAGTGGACCAAAGACGATGACTCCGGATTGAATAAAAACGCTCCAGACTCCGTGCGAAACGAACGAGGTCTACTCTTCCTCAGAAGGAAGCGCGTCAAGCATGTCGGCCGCCATACTGCTTGCGTCCTCAACTTGGGTCAGGAGGGTCAAATCAGACAGTGCCCCCGGTCGTTTGAGGGCTTCCATCAATTCGTGCAGCACTTGGGCTGTGAGCCGGGTGAGGGCAAGTGTTTCAGGATCGATTCCTACTTGTGCATCCTCTTCCAAGAGAGCCACGTAATCCGGCGCCTCGGAGAGAATGCCTTCCATGTCGGCTTCAACCTGACGAGCGATATCACTGGCCTGTTTCTCAAGGATATCTTCCATTGAGGTGTTCATGCCGGCTTTCCCCAAGGTCGGGGCTGCGCCCTCGCCCAGCGTCGCACCTTTGTTGATGGTTTTGAACGAAGGCATGGCGTCCGCCGCATCACCGTCTGACGAGGGTGTTGGTTCTTGGGATGATGCCCCCTTCGTTGGCTCTTTGGAACCAACAAGACGGTTCAAGGCCAGTCGCACCATGGTGGCCATCGCTTCGGAAGAGAGTCCTTCTTCGTCGTCGGATTCGGTTTCGCCCATCTCTTGACGAATCGAAGCCATGAAGTCGTCGTCAATGTTTCCTTCTTCAACCAGTCGCTGAAGCATTGGAAGAGCCCACTGGCTGTCGTTCATGGCCATGCCAACATCAAACCGTTGACCTCCACCAAACACCCCACCGCTCTGAGGGGCAGAGATTTCAGCAGGAGGCGGGACGAAGTGCTTGGAAGCGTGGCGTCCGATTTGCCCAATGAGTTGATTCATGTCAACGGGTTTGCCAATCACCTCTGCCACTCCTGCCATGGCGGCCGATGAAAGAAAATCTGGTGCCGTTGTTCTGGAAAGGAGGACCACACGGGTGGCCGTACGAAACTTCGGTTGACCCGAAAGCGCCTGGCAGACATTCAAGGCACTGCCGTCCGCCCATTCACCCTCCATCAACAACACATCAGGCAGGACCGCTCCCGCTGTTGCTTGAGCTTGTGTGAGGGTTCCCAGGCGCGTAACTTCGTACCCCTCCCGTTCAAAGGTGTTCGCAAGGAGGTGGCGTCGACCTTGGTTTTCGTCGGCGATGATGATGCTTGCGATTCTCATCCCCTCCGTGGAATGAGCAAAGCCACGGCGGATTTGAACCTCTCCCCCCTGAGGTTGGCACAGCGTGTGTTTTGACGGGTTGATGCAACATCCATCGGTTAGCGAACGACCTCGTCCGGCGCTGCCGCATGCCACGCCATGATTCCGCCGTCCAAATTGTAGAGGTTCTGAGCGGAGTAGCCCGATTTGATGAGTTCAATCGCGGCGAGTTGGGACCGCATACCGCTTTTGCAATGAATCACGATGTCCGTGTTTTGTGGAATGGAATCAAGTGCACCGTGAATGGTTGAGTGGGGTACTTGAAGGTCGCAAACGGAAACGCGAACGTCGGCATACTCTGCGTCTGAGCGCACATCAAGAATAAATGGAGCCCAGCCATTGCGGCGTCGTTCGATGAATTCAGCCATTGACAGGTGGTTGAACATACGTTCCTCTGTGGTGCGTCCGGATTTTTGTTCTTGCGGAGCATCGGATTGGTTTTGCTCGGTCATGCACC
This sequence comes from uncultured Candidatus Poseidoniales archaeon, assembly GCA_964014905.1. GTDB lineage: Archaea > Thermoplasmatota > Poseidoniia > Poseidoniales > Poseidoniaceae > Poseidonia. The sequence continues at coordinate 3,645 of CAXHCG010000062.1, forward strand.
AAGCTTCATCGGTGAGCATCGAGGCTGCATGACGCAAATCCACCACCTGAGGGCGGCCCGAATCGGCCTCGAAACGCAACGTATCCATCGTCATGCTTTGTGCATCGTAAAGCAGCAGCGATCCACTCAGCGAGGTTTCCATCCCGAGCAAGAGTTTGATGGCCTCGGTTGCTTGTAGCAGGCCGATGATGCCCGGTAGCACCCCAAACACACCGGCTTCCGAGCAGGTTGGCACCGCTTCTGGCGGAGGCGGTTCAGGAAATAAATCTCGGTAGCAAGGTCCTCCGTTGTGGTTGAAGAGGGATACTTGCCCCTCAAAGCGAAACACGGAGCCGTAAATCCACGGCAAGCCGAGCAGTGAGCAGGCATCATCGATGAGGTATCGAGTGGGTAAATTATCGGTTCCGTCGATGATGAGGTCCCACCCGTCGAAGCGTTCCATGACGTTGCCCGGATGGAGGCGCTCGTGGAACACCTCAATGCTCACGTTGGGGTCAAGTGCTTGGAGCGTGTCCTTGGCAGATTCAACCTTTGGCCGACCGACATCGAGCGTAGCATGCAGGATCTGGCGTTGAAGATTGCTCACGTGAACCGCATCGTTGTCGATGAGGCCCAAACGACCAACACCGGCTGCTGCCAAATACAGCGAGGCGGGAGAACCCAAGCCTCCTGCCCCGACGATCAACACGCTGGACTCGCTCAATCGCTTTTGACCTTCCACCCCTACGTTGGGCAGGCTGATGTGACGAGCATGACGAGCGGCATCAACCATGGCACGGCCAGCGAGCCTTCCCACATCAATGAAACGGCGTCAATGGACGTTTTCTTCGAGCCACTTCTCGACGTCCATGGCGGCTGCGCAACCCATGCCGGCTGCGGTGATGGCCTGTTTGTAGCGCGTGTCAACCACGTCGCCGGCAGCGAACACGCCAGGAACCGATGTCATGGTGTGTTCTGTGTGAAGAATGTAGCCGTTCTCGTCGGTCTCAACCTGTCCCCCAAGGAAATCGGTGATGGGTGTGTGGCCAATAGCGATGAACGCACCGGTTGCCTCGATGGTTTCCGTGCTTCCGTCTTGGGTGTTCTCCAAAACGGCCCCGCTGAGCCCCTTTTCATCGGACAGCCATTCCTTGATTTGACGGAAGGTCCGAATCTCAATTTTCGGATTATTGGCCGCCCGTTCGTACATGATGGTCGAGGCTTTGAAGACATCTCGCCGATGGATAAGGGTGACTTTGCTCGCAAACCGGGTCAAAAACGTTGCTTCCTCACAGGCTGAATCGCCTCCCCCGATCACAAGCACGTGTTCATCGCGGAAAAACGCTCCATCGCAGGTTGCGCACGTCGAGATGCCCCGCCCTTTTTGTTCGGCCTCTCCCGGAGCATCCAGCCATACTGACTCGGCTCCCGTGCAGACAATGATGGAGTGGGTGAGGTACGTCTCGCCCTCAACCGTTACTTTGTAGGGCCGTTCGCTGAAATCTACCTCCTCGACGTTGCGGTCCTGAACTTCCAAGCCGAAGCGTTCTGCTTGTTCTCGTAGTTGCATCATCATCTCTGGACCTGCGATGCCCTCAGGGTAGCCGGGGAAGTTCTCAATGTCGCTAGTGAGCATCAACTGACCTCCGGACATGTAGCCCGCAAACATGAGCGGATTGAGCATCGCTCGTCCAGCGTAAAGTCCCGCAGTGTAGCCAGCCGGTCCTGAACCGATGATGATGACGTTGCGAACCTCTGACATGTAACTCACGGATGATGACAGGGCCCGGGGGTGTTTGAAGATTCGCCCGATGGGTGCATGAGAAGCAAAAAGATAGAGAAGCAGAAGGTGGAACAGCGCACATGGTCAACCAGCTGGCTGCGGCTCTGGGGATGGGCGTCTATGTGATGGTGGTCTTGTTTGCCACGAAGATCCCCTACACGATGATGGTGAATCGGGGCATGGAGCACATTCGAGCGGTCTACTACAACCGGAAAATCGTGCACATGTTCGCCGGAGGGGTTGGCTCGCTTAGCGTCCCGTTCCTGTTCACCGATGTGTGGTACCCAATGGTCTGCGGCATGCTCCTGACGGCGTTGCTGTTTGCATCCCACCGAGCTGGCATCGTCATGCATTGGTTTCAGACGGAGCAAAATCAAAACGATGTAAAATTTGGACTGATGTGGTGGATGTCAATTTCACTGATTTGGTGGTTGGTTGGAGACCCCTGGCTTGCCATTGTCCCCTCCCTCTTCATGGCCTTTGGCGACGGCATCACAGGCGTGGTTCGAAACGCCGTGGTTCGAAAGCGTTCAAAAAGTCCGATTGGAAACGTCTTCATGTTCATTGTGAGCGCCCCTCTGGGCTGGTATGCAGCCAAAGCAGGCGACCCAAGCCTGCCGGCGTGGGGGTTGCTTGCGGCGACCGTAGCAACCTTCGTGGAGCGCTACGAATTCGGGCCCATTGACGACAACATCCTCATCACGGTCTGTGCAACGGCCATCCTGCTGTTAGGGGTCCAAGTCGGACCGCTTCTGTAGGGGGGAATTCATCCCGCTTACTGACCGATTAACTTGTAGTCGTCGCTGAGCGGTGTTGCACCGGTCTCCACGTGAATGATTTTACCGTCCTTGAATCGGAAGAAAGCCAAGACTGCTTCCGAGGTGGAACCGTTCGCAAAGTGAGCGATGGAGTGCGTAACACCGACTTCATCGTTCTCGAACAAGACTCGGCGGGCTTCGCTTCGAACAGCATCCATGGTTGCGAAAGCCATGACGTCGCTCTTGGTCATAACGGCTCCACCCACGTGCGGATAGAACTTGCAATCATCGTGAATAAGGGCATCAAGTTGTTCTTTTTCGCCGGATTCAAAGGCCTCTTGGTATTGGGTAAGGATACTCATGACCCACGGACAACACCGAATGTTCATAATTTCTTCTCCGTGGAAGAATGAACGAGCGGACGGGGCGGGAACCTTTGAGTCCCGGGGCGTCAAGGCTCGGCCATGAGGATTCACTGCTTGGGCGGAGGGCTCGTCGGCTCGTTCGTAACGCGGAAACTGCATGAAGCGGGAATGGAGGTTCACCTCTACGACATCGTTGAGCGGGAAACTCCAGCCACCTTTCACCTCGGCGATGCTTCTGCAGCCGACCACAGCGCTGCCGACTTCGTCGTGAACATGGTCCCGGGATCGATCGGACACAGGGTGCTCAAAACCCTTCACCGGGAAGGCCATCGCATCGTTGACCTTTCCTTTAGCGAAACCACTCCAGACCAACTCCCCGACGGCCCCGGTGCCGTTTTGTGGGATGTGGGCATCGCTCCCGGACTGTCAAACATGCTTGTGGCCTTGGCCCATCGTGAATTTGGAGCCCTTGACGAAGTGTCCGTCAAAGTGGGGGGAAACCCGACTGAGCCAGACGAGGAATGGTCCTACATGGCACCGTTTTCCCCTCACGATGTGATCGCGGAATACACGCGCCCTGCGCGAATTGTCAGGGAAGGAAAAACGACGACCGTTCCAGCCATGGCTGAACTCCATACCATCATCGCTAACGGCCGCACCATGGAGGCCTTTCTGACCGACGGGTTGCGATCTCTCATTGACCTCCCCGCGTTCTCGATGGGCGAATACACGGTTCGATGGCCGGGCCACATTCAGCGCTACCAATCGACCACGTTAAGCCCCGAAGAACTCGTTGAAGCCTGGCATTTTGACCATCAACGACCTGAATTTACTTGGATGGAGGTGATGGTGAAAACCGCAGGAAAAACGCGCACATGGACGGTTGAGGACCTCGGCAAAGACGGTGATTCAAGCATGGCCAGAACAACTGGACTTGTAACCGTAGCATGCGTGATGGCATGGACAGAACGTCCACTTTTCGACGAAGGCATCCACCCACCTGAACACCTACCCTCCGAAGTCATTCACGGCATTCTCGCGTCCCTTGAAAACGAGGGCGTTTCCATCAAACTCCAGGCGAGCGATTCATGAAAAACGTCGTACAGACGAGTGAGGCACCTCGTGGAAAGACGACCGGTCAACTCAACACGGATTTACGATTGCTGTTGTTGCTGGGGTGTTTTGGACAACGTTTGCAATACTTGTTCTTGCGCTCGTATTTTTTACAACACTCGGATTTGATCTTTTTCTTGTTTGATTTACCGCAACTCCCTGAACAATCGGCTTTGCATTGTTGGGCGGCGATCTCCACCAGCGGCATCGAGGAATTGAACACGTTGTCGATGTGAACGCCACAGAATGGACAAGCTACCCAGCCGGTTTGCAGAAAATTACCACACTGGTTGCATGCGTTCACGGGGCCACCAACATTTTCTAATTTAGGGCGACCTAAATAGTTTCGTAGTCCCTAAATTTCAAACGGCTCATTCGGATAAACTGCGGGGCGGGGGAGAAGGGGTTAACCATCGATGGACCCAGACGGCCGAAGCTGCAAAGAACAACTGGACCAGGGCAAAGAAGAGATTCCACGTGAGTGAGAACACTAAGCGGGGGTAAATCGGCGTGTATGCGTAAAGAGCAAGGCAACCAAACACAATCACCGCTTGCGCCAGCATGTAGGGCGAGAGGCCCAATCCTTCCTTGAGCATACGATGCATTAACGAAACAGAGACTGCGAACAACGGGCTGACGACCATCAGAGCCATCCACAAGGTTGCAGGTTGATCGCCTCCACCGAAATAACCGCCTTGAACCCGCACGGCTCCCGGGTCAAGTTCGCGGGGATGAGGGCAAATTCCCTCATAGCACAGTTGAACCCCGTTCACTTGACCAAGCAACGTCCACCACAGAATCCAAATGACCCAAGGGAAAACGGCCATGGCGACGAAGGCTTGGGGGTGATTCAGCAACGATGGCTTTGGTTCTTTGGTGTCGAGAAGGGCCTTCACCAGAGAAGGCAAAACGATGAGAAGGGTGAGGCTGGCGACGGTCGCCCATGGACCCCATGAAACCATGACGTGGAGGGCGAGGGCACCGTAGAACACGTAGGTGCTTTGAAGACCGTCCTCGCGGCGACGGACCCAAGCCACGCCGTACATCATCGCCAAACCGATGAGCGTGAGCCATTGCAACCACGCCCACTCCACTTGTGAGAGCACAAGCGAAGCGGTCAGAAAAGCCATGCACCCGAGGGAGTGATATCGGCGCTGTTCACCGCCGTGGAGGAAACCAAACAGCACCGAAAACGATAGAACAACAAGAAGGAGAATGGCGACGCTCGAAACGCTTGTTGGCGTCATGTTGACGAGTTTGAGAAGATGATGGGTACCAAGCATGCGCCGATGCACATAGGAAAGAGAACCCACCACCAGCGCCCAGCTCACCCACAAGGCAACCCGTTCTGGCTGCGGCCGATATCGAAACCCTTTGTCGAGCACGACGCCGGTCAAGAGCATGAAAAGCGGAAGCAAAGCATACCAAAGCCTCAACGAGCCGAACGAGAACGCAGCCATGACGGCCAATACATAGACCGTTTTTGAGGAGGGAATGTGCTTTTTGGCACCACCCGTCATGCCGCTGGTTGACCAAAAGACCACCCAAAAAACCAACAGCACCAACGTCCCTTTCGACAGGTCAAGGAAGATGGCTGAAAAAATGGCGAGGGCGATAAGCCACGGTTTTGCGTCGTAGAGTCGCTTTGTCCAACCCAACTCAATGGCCTCATCCCTTCCGAGGGATGAGGCGACCAGCCAGACGACGGCAGCAGCTCCAATCGCCCGGGGAATCATGGCAGAAAACGAGAGATTGGCGTGAAACAGGACCGAAGCAGCCACCAAGCAGCCAATCGTTATCAGGTGATACTGTTCTTTTGGGGTGATTGTTCTGCCACGGTTTGTCGCCCGAAATCCAAGTCCAAAGAACGCGAAAAAAACGCCCACAGAGATCAACACGTCCAACGGTCGAATCACGACGGGCTCGGCCTCAATGCCCTCCCAATTGATTTCATCAAGACTGTACGTTCCTTCATCCTCGGGATG
>CAXHCG010000063.1:0-9401 GCA_964014905.1 uncultured Candidatus Poseidoniales archaeon
GTCATGTTGGCCAGTTGGCCAAAGGTATAGATTCCAAGGGCATTCAACTTTTCATCAATGAACGGGCCAACCCCCTTTATTTTCTGCAAATCGTCGGCGTCAGAAGCGCTGGCAAAACCAAGCGTGTTGAAATCGATGGTTTTTGCTTTTTCAGCTACACGAATGAGTTCTTCTTCCTTCTTTCGTGCCTTTTCGTCCAAACTTTCCAAACGGTTTCGGCGTTCCTCGAGTTCTTTGTCCATGCGAGCCTGACGTTCGGCGGCTTCGGCCTCTTGAGCATCGTCCGCCTCTTCAGGTTCCTCAGATTCTTCTGCCTCTTCTTCGTCGTCTTCGTCGTCTTCGTCTTCGGACTCGTCAGCAGCTTCTTCTTGCACAGCATCTTCGGCATCGTCGTCATCGTCTTCCTCTTCAACTTCGACAACCTCTGCCTCATCGGTTCCAAACTCCCAGAGAAGATTCTCCATTCGTTCGTCCCGAACGAGGTAAGCGGCTCCCATCATGGCCATGGCCATCAACAGTCCGAGAACGAGAAGGGCGAAGCCCCACTCGGAGAGCAACGAGTCGGCAAGACCAGCCGTGGTTGGCGACGTTGAAGCGGGATTGGCCCAAACGCTGTCATCGTTCACCGCAGCGACAAGAATGAACCCGAGGGCCAACAAGCCGAGACGCGTGAACAACGACAGAAACTTCATTCGAAGTCCTCCTCAAGGATTTGGCGACGTGTCAGCATGATGCCGAACAGGACGACCAAACCGACACTGGCCAGGTAGACAAGAATCTGAATGGCAGCAAGGAATTCAGCCCCCAGCAGAATGAAGATGCCCGATACGGCCATGAAACAAAAGATGAGCGAGAGCATCGAGTGGGCAACCCGCTGAGCGAAGATAAGGCCGAGCGCTCCACCAAGGGTGATGGCTGCAAACAGGAAGAAAACTCCTGTCTCAGCGGCGCTGGCCACGTCCATCTCACGCGTCCCCCTTGGCGGCTTTTGCTGGGGTTTTGGCCGCTTCGGATGCTTTCGTAGCGCTGTCATTCTTTTCTGCGTCTGCGGCGGCTTTGGCTGCTTTTGCGGCCTTTTTCGCTCGCTTGTCTCGCTCTTTGGAGGCTCGCTTTGCCAACTCAGCATCGACGGCTTCCTGATGAACGCCGGGAAGCACACGGGTGCGGGACGCGTCAAACCAGAGGTCTTGGCGAGTGAACCCAGACATACCGTCGTATTCATTGGTCATGAAGAAGGAAGTAAAGCCGCACGATTCCATGCACAAGCCGCAGAACATGCAACGCCCGAGGTCAATGCGGCCCGAGACGATCTGGTCGTCGGCGGGGTAGAGGTCAGCGATGGCCACCAAGTCCTCATCCCCGGAGTCGTTCCAGCGGACAGTAGCGTTGTCTCCTGACAGGTCAAGCACCTCTGCAAACCGCCATTCTTCGGGAGCATCGGTGTGCGCCGTTACGTGGTTGAAGGAGTTCAGATCAGCCATCACTTCTGGCACTTCGACGGCCGCAAACTTGCCGACTTCAATGTCAGCACCATAGCCGGCGTGTTCACCCTCAGCGTTGTCCAGAACGTCGACACGGAGTTCGGTCGTCATGTGGAGGCAGTCGTTTGGACAAATGTTTACGCACATCTTGCACGCCGTGCATGTCTCCCAAATCACACCGATGCGGCCGTTGTAGTTGCCCGGCACGAAAAGCCAAGGTTCCATGTCCTCAAGACGCTCGTACGGATACTGCACCGTTTGCGGCTTCCAAAGCGTGGGCTTGAGGTCGGAAGTCACCCGGTCTGGGGCGAATTCTTGGCGCGAAATGTCGTTCATCACGGCTGAGGAGGCGGCGCGTGTGCGGCTACCGTCGTCAAGGAATTCGGGATGCGAAGTGTTGTGATAGGCACCCAGCTTTTTCCCGAACCGCTTTCCGATGAAAGGAAACGTTCGCAGCGCTGTAATCAGTGTAATCTTAAACGGGTACCAGAAGAGATTTCGAAAGTTGGGCTGTGCGTGTGGATGCATTGGCATGGTATCACCTCACTCCTGCCCCGGAGAAACCGTCCCCGCGGGCTTGTCCGTATGGACGTGGAACATGCGTTCTTGATTGACCGATTTGTCTTCATCGTTAAGGTAGATGAAGAACACAGCCAACCAGAAGAAAGTCGTCATGATGGGCACGAAGAAGGGAATGCCAAAGGCGTCCCACGCCATGCCGCCTGCCGGATCGTCTTGTGCAGCCATGCCGGCGGGGCTGAAGAAGTAGAGGCGATAGACGAGCGCCAGCACAACCTGAAGCACCGCCAGTGGCAACAGCATTCGCCATCCGAATTCGAGGATTTGATCGGTTCGGATGCGCGCCAGGGCAAACCTTGCCCAGACGAAGACGATGAGGAAGACCAGCCAGGCTTTCACAAGTGTCACGACGGCTCCGGGAACCAAGGGGACGGCTTCACCGACCACGGGCAGCGATGCGAGGGTCCCTTGGAAGGGCAGGTGCCAGCCGCCAAGGAAAAAGTGCGTGAAGAGGAAACAGGCGGCGTAGGTGCGGATGTATTCGGCCATGAAGAGCATGCCAAACCGCATGCCCCCGTATTCAGTCCACCAGCCTTCGACCAGTTCCGCCTCGGCTTCAGGCATGTCGAAAGGCACGCGCTCAACCTCGGCGATCATGGTGATGAGGAAGAGTGCCCCGCCCAGCGGCATGAGGAAGATGTTCCATGCGCCGGCTGAATGCTGGAAATGAATGCTTTCAATGATGTTGAACGTCCCTGAAAGAATGGCCACCGAAAGCAAGGTCAGCAGAAGTGGAATCTCGTAGGCCGTCAATTGGGCAGCCGAGCGTATGCCGCCGATGAGGGTGTACTTGTTGTTGGACGACCAACCGGCGAAAAAGACCCCGATGGGGGCGATACCAAAGATAGCGATGGCGTAGAGAATGGAAAGGTCAGGGTTGGTGGCATAAAGGCCGCTGGAAAGTGGAATCATGCCCAAGATCAGCAGGGTCGAAGAGACGATCAGGAAGGGCGAGACCTCGAAGATGAGGCGGTCGGCGCGCTGTGGGACCATGTGTTCCTTCACGAGGAACTTCATCCCGTCAGCCACGTTTTGGAAAAACCCGGGAAGGATGGTTTTTCCCATCCACGAACGGTTGTTGACGCGGTCCACGGTGGGGAAATTCTCGTCGCGGTTGCCGAAATTTTTGTTCAGCCATTTGTTGACAATGCCGATTGGTTTGCCAAGCCCGAACGGAAGCATGTTCCACCACTCGCCCGCAGTGACGCCGTTTTCACCCACCCAGAGTGAGCGTAGAGCCGTGGTTGCTCCGTACCGGTCTTGCATGCGAGCGACGGCTTTTCGCTCAATCCACAAAATGGCGAATTGGGAGAAAAAGAGCATCAAGAACACGATGTTGACCACGGCAAAGGTCGCAAGAGCGAACGAAAGGCTGCCGGCGCTTTCCTCGAGCGGTGTGCCCTCGAGGAGACCGATCACGCCCGAGCGCAACAGCCCTTCCTTGTCGAGGAAGAAGCCCACCAAATCGTACTTGTCATCCATGGTATCGCCTCACCGGTCGGTTTCTCCAATGCACGGGTCAAAGCTGCCCATGATGGCGGGAATGTCCGCCACCTTGTATCCAATCATGGTCTTGGCAACGTATGGAATCGTGATGAACATCGGGGAACGGATGGAGAGCCGGTAGGGTTTCTTTCCACGACCGTCGCCGCCGCCCTGGATGTAAAACTGAGAGGCCCCACGGGTGCACTCGTAGTGAGAGAAACCGGTTGCGCCCTCGGGAGCACGGGTGGGGGCTTTGGCGAGAATCATCGCATCACCGCTGGAGTAGTTGGTGTTCTTTCCGCCGGGAATCTTCTCGATGGCATCCAGAATCATGCGGCACGATTGACGCATCTCTTCCATGCGCACTCGGTAGCGGTCGTAGCAGTCAGCGCCTTTGATGGAGGTGGGTTTCTCAACGGCAGGCTCCCAGTCGACCTGGTCGTAAACGGAATAGGGGTGAGCCCAGCGCACGTCGTAGTTGACGCCAGCCGCACGGATGTTCGGTCCGGAGACACCGGCATTGACCATGTCCTCCGCCTTGGTGTAGCCAACGCCTTGGAGGCGGACAAGCCAGATGGTTGACTCGTCAAGCATCATTTCGTATTCATCGATGCGGTGCTCGAAGAGCTTGACCTTCGCGATGAGGCGGTCAGCAAATCCAACGGGAATGTCTCGCTTTACGCCTCCGACACGGGGATAGTTGTAGTGCATCCGGGAACCTCCAAGTTCTTGCAGCAAGTCCAGGAACATCTCACGGTCTCGCATGCACCACGTCATCAGCGTCAAACTGCCGATGTCGGGGCCATAGGCACCGAGCCACATCAAGTGGGAGGCCAAGCGTTGAACCTCGGCTGAGATGAGGCGGATGTATTCTGCGCGCTCAGGCACATCGACCTCGAGCAGGTCTTCGGCTGCGTAGATGTAGGAATTTGCCCACGTCATGGCGCTCACGTAGCAAAGGCGGTCGCAATAGGGCGTGATTTGAGTGAAGTCCCGCGCTTCCGCGATTTTTTCAACGCCACGGTGGATGTAGCCAAGTTCGGCTTCGGTGTCGACCACCGTTTCGCCGTCAACCTTGACGCGGAGCGTCCAGAGGCCGTGCGTCATGGGATGCTGAGGGCCCATCGTGATCCACATTTGTGCCATTGTTACACCTCACTTGACGCGACCCTCGTCGCTTGGTTTACGGCCGAATCCTTGGGCGTCGTCGTACATTTCGTTGAAATCATGGTAGCGGATTTTGTGTTGCTTTTGCAAGGGGTGAAAGCCTTCAGGGCTATCGTGAGGATTGAGCACTCGGTGCATGTTGTGATGGCCTTCAAATTGAATGCCAACCAAATCCCACGTTTCTTTTTCGTTCCAATCAGCACCCACCCATATGTCCTGAACGCTTGGGATGGAAGGCGTGGCTCCCTGAGGCAAAACAACGACCACTTCGAACTCGAGCGGAATGTCGGCGCCCTTGAGGGCCTCTGCCACGTGGACGGTTTGAGTGTGAGGGGCTTGGTCAACCACGGGTTGGCGCATGAGGTGGTACACGACCTCCCATCCTCGCTCTGCACCGCCTTCGGGATAGTGTGTTCCCGTTACCATCGAGCAGTAATTGGCGTTCAGGTCAAACCGAAGATGCTTCGCCACCGCCACCCAGTGTTGAGGAGGTGCAACAATGCGAACAAAAGCCATTTTGAGGGCGTTTGAATGGTGTTCGACGGTCGCTGAAACATCTGAACCACCAAAGCGGGCGTTGATCATCGTCACAGCGTCCTCTGCTGCGGCGTCAGCCTGAGCGTTGGTGATGCGCATGCCCATGTTCAATCCTCTCCAACGATGATTGGCTTGTCGCCCTTGCGGCCGCTGCTTGGTGCGGCTCCGATTCGAATGATCTTTTCACGCAACAACCCGAACCCGTCGATGAGGGCTTCGGGGCGTGGTGGGCATCCTGGAATGTAAACGTCGACGGGAATCACGGTATCAACGCCCTCAAGAATGTTGTAGGATTGGAAGTATGGCCCTCCGGAAATGGCGCATTCACCCATTGCAATGCAGTACTTTGGCTCAGGCATTTGCTCCCAAAGGCGAACGACTTTGTCAGCGAATTTCTTGCTGATTGGACCGTTGACGAGCAGGACGTCCGATTGCCGGGGCGAGGAGCGGAACAGCACACCGAAGCGGTCGCCGTCAAAACGCGGCGTCGCCGCAGCAGCCATTTCGATGGCGCAGCACTTGATGCCCAAGTGAAGGGTAAACAGCGACTTTCGCCCGGCCCAATTGAAGTAACGACCGGCCAAGACGCTCAGGAACTGCTTGATCTTGGTTGCTTTGAGGGCCTCGTCAGTGACGTCCCCCACCATCTCCACGAGGGCTCGACTGTTGAACGCAGCGTAGTTTTCGTCTTGACCTGCCATCTTGCTCACCTCAGATGTAAATGCGACCTCGTTTCCGGAACACGTACCACACGCCAAGCGACATGGTAGCGAAGAAGATGCCAAGTATCATGAGGGCGGATTCGGCGTCAGCGATCGTCGTTGTGCTGCCCTGGGTTGTAGCGTCTGCCGTCACCATTCCACCAAGCACGAGGAACATGAAGGCGACGTCGAAGACAAGGAAGATGATGGCGTACCAGTAGTACTGGAAGTGAAATTGAATCATGGCTTCACCGACCGGTTCGCTGCCGCACTCAAAGGTGGTTAAACGGCGCGGGTAGAGGCTGTGGTCTCGCTCGTACCCCTCAAGAAGGTACGATCGGGTGATGTGCGGGCGAGCTGGATCGACCTTCGGACGAACAACCCACGTGATGAGGAAATTCGTCAACGGCATGATGATGCCTACAACGGTCAGAAATCCAATCGAAAGGTACGCACTAGGCACCGATTCAAGTCCCGACATAGGTTCACCCGTGGAGAACGCATACGCTCTCCATTTATCCCGACTCTAGGCTCCTCCATAAGCGTTGTCTGTCGCCTCGGTGCAGAAGGGGGGGTCATTCTCGTAAAATCATTGGCGCAGTGCCTTGTTTTATCCACCGGAGAAGGATGGCGCTGAAGGTCATGACCGTCGACTCAAAATAGCGCCGATAAACAAGATGACAAGGAAGGCTCCTGCGGCTTGTGCAACGACCTGTTGAGACAGCCCAAAGACGCCCTCAGGGGGCGTCCCCATGGCTGCAAACTCGATGTTCTGTCGGTCCAAAACACCCGTTTCTGTGGGCTCCGCTGAGACCGTGAATTTGTAGGTGTCATCCATCTCTGCGCCGTAAGGGGCACGCACAGTGACGTTCACATAGAGGGTTTCGCCCTCGCGAACGGTGCACAGCAAGTCGTTGTTTTCAGTGGTGCAATCCGAGTGATCGCTGTCAAGCACAACCGACCAACCTCGCAGGTTCTCCGAAGCAAACACCCTGATCTCGCTTCGTATGTTGCCCGTGTTGACGACGCTGATTTCCTTTGTGACCGCCGGTTGGCCGTACACGATGTCAAGTTCTTGACGCTCCCCAGACTCAACAAACTCAATTTCATGAATGATGCTCACATCCAACGATATGGTGACCAACCCGGTGCGATCAGCGGCGTTCGAGACGCTGGTGACGAGGATCTCCAACAACCCACCTTGGCCCGTCTGAGCTCCTCGATTGACGCTGAGGGTTAATTCGATGTAGACCTCGAACGGGCGAGCTTCATGGCCTTCCATCAAACCGTTGTCGATCATGATTTGTTCTGCGGCGTTCTGATCCATCCCGATGTAGGGTTCCTGATCGGCCGGGTCCATGACGAAGCTCCCGTTGCCGAGGTCCCAAATGCCGTATCCTTTCGGAACGTTGAGCTCCCCTTCCACCGGGAGGTTGTAGGCCACCATTCCTCGGGTAGCGATGCCTTCCAATCCACCAAGGGTGAACACGGCCTCGTCGTTGCCGTCACCGGTGTTTCTCACCCACATGCCAATGGTTTGTTGACCGCTTGGAGGCAAGACGACGGAAGCAGAGGTTGCGGTATCGGTGTCTTCAAGTCGAAGATCCATGGAAAAATTGCGGTCGGAAAGGACGGCAAGGAATTGACCTTGGCGTTGGTTGTCGGGGATTCCATCACCGTCTCGGTCTTGGCCGTTGGGGTCGTCCTTGTTGCGTACACGAACGGTTAACCGTGTGTTCTCAAGCTCCTCCTCGCCGTCGATGCTGACCACCAAGTACACCGTGGTTGTGGATTGGGGATTGATGTCAATTTCAGTGAACGGCATGCCTTCCTCGTTTTCAAACGAGGTATCCCATGCGGGACTTGCCGTCTGTGAAACCACGGAAAGGCCGATGGTGTCCCGGACGTTTCCTTCGTTGACCAGCTCAATCGGGAAACGCACCTCTGTGCCCGAACGGCCGGTTTGGTCGGTCGCTGGGGTCACGATTTCAAGCCCGTGAACAGCGGCCACCGTCACCTTCAGCGCGACGGTGTCGTACGCCGTTCCACCCGAGGAGGGAAGGACGCTGAACACGAGTTCAATTTCTTCGGTCGCCAAGGCGTTCAAGGGAACGCGAACGGTCACGCCGACACTGGCCGACTTCTCGTTTCCATGGCGTGAACCGACCGAGACCGTGGACGTTTCCAGCTGCACGGCCCACCCGGTAGGCGCAATGGACGAGGCGACGCGGAGGTTATCCTGTCCGTTGCCTTGGTTGGTGATGGTGATGGTGGTTGATTTGTTGCTGCCCGGTTCAATGTTTGACAGAACGGCGTTGGCCAAGGAAATGCTCGCTCCACGGGATTGTCCAACGATGACTCGAAGGTCAGATTGGCACTTGATGGGGCCGGTGTTGCCGTCTTTCCCAACGATTTGGACCACCGTTTCTGAGCCTGCAGTTACCGAGTCATCCGGCGAGACTGTGAAGTCAAAGGCTCGTTCACCGTCCCCGTTGTCGTAAGGAAGCAAACCAGAGGAGGTTCCGTCAACTTGAACCCAGGAAGATTTGCTGCCAACAGCGGAAGCAAACACGGTCCAATCGGCGTTTCCATCGTTGGCGTAAGTCGCCGTGATCTTGGCTTCATCATCGGGGTTGACGCTGACCGAAGTTTTGCTAAGAGAAAGGATGCATTTCCTCAACACTGGAACTTCCAAATCGAACTCTTCCGTGTCCTTGGCTTCCTGTGCAGGGTCGTTGGCCACCGTTCCAGTGACTTCCCAGCAGTACTTGTCCGCTGAGGCGCCCTCGGGAACTTCGACGGTCGCCGTAACCGTTTCCGACTCGTCTTGGTCAACGTTCACGCTGGTCTCGCTCAGCGTCACGGTGAAGGAAGAGGAAGAGGCGCACCCGGGGCCTGTGCCCTCGTCGACGACAAGGTTCACGGTTTGGTTGGATTGGCCGGTGTTTTCGACCTCGATGAGGTAGTCGATTTCCTCCTCTCCGTTCCAATCTTTGTTCTTGTTGTTGATGATGAGGTCCACGCCAAACAGAGCGCTTCCGGAGCCGTCGCCAGCCGTTGTTGTGACGGTGACGGATTCCTGAGCGGGCGCTCCGGCGACATCGGGCGGAGTTGCTTGTTCGCTGGCAGAGACCGTGACGGTGGTGTCGCACTCGCCTTCAGCGGTTTGAGTGAGCGTGATGTTCATCGTCGCTTCCTCGTAGGAACCGGAATCGATTGGCCCGGGAATTTGAGTGATGCTCGAGGTGTAGGCGTTGCATTCCTGAGTTGCCTCTTCCGAAGTTGCGAGAGAAACGGTCACGGGATTGGAACCGGTGTTTCGAACTCGAATCGTGTATTCCCCGGCTTCACCAGGATTCACTTCCAGTGCATTGGGGATGGCGGTCACGGAAATCGAAGCGTCCCGTCCATCAGCAGAAACCACGGGCGCCGTGAGCGGGAGCAGAGCACT
>CAXHCG010000064.1:0-9326 GCA_964014905.1 uncultured Candidatus Poseidoniales archaeon
AGATGTGTATAAGAGACAGGGGTAGGTTTGTTCAAGAAGGGATTCCAAGCAGCCCTCAATCCAGTGGGCCCCGTTTCGGACACAGACCGTTATGGACACCTTCGGGCCTTCCAATCACACCACCTCAAACAATTCGAGGAGACGACGGCAACGTGCTTTTGTCGCAAGGGTGCTCGGTTGAACCACGACCCCTTCATTCGGTTGACCGTACAACACGACGGCATGAAGGGGCACATGCAGATGGACAAATAACGGCGCAAGGTCTTCTTCTCCGTCGACCACCACGGCCACCGGCTCTTCAAGCACAGCTGCATGAGCAACGGCCTGACGGAGGCTCGGAGTGAGCACACCTGCCGGGTTGGAAGCATGGAGGACATGGGTAAAGGCAGAGAGGTCAACGTGCTGGTCAGTTGGAAGCGCTTGCCGTTTGGTTTGTCCGTCGATAAACCCGATGTCTGGGACAACGTCGAGGTCGAGCAAGGTTGACACGGTCACGTCGCCAACCGCGATGAGGATGGTTTCATCGGTGTTGATCTCTTCCAAAGCAGACAACATGGCCACCTCTGGCGTGGCTTCAGGACCCTTGTAGAGGGTACCCATGGGTGTTTTTAATTCGGGCTCTGCGCGTTTATGCATCTTGAGCACGGCGCCCTCCCAATCGGGTGAAAACCATGGATGCCCATCCATGTCAACCAAACCGTTTCGTATTCGTGATGAACTCAAAATGCCACCACCAACGTCCATCAGGTGGGCCACTTCAACGATGTGGAGCGATGGCAAACCGTGTTCTTCCCGCTTGAGGTTGATGCGTTCGCATTCACCTTTTGTCTCGGGCGTGGCCACGATGCAATCGGCGGTCAGGTGAGATGGGGCCGGTCCGTGCGAATCCAAAAGTTCGTGGACTGAAACCCGCTTGTGTGCGTGCCGTTCGGCCCAGTTAAGCAACTCGTCCCGTCGCGTCTCAAAGGATTGCATGTTCACGGATTTCTGGTCAGCCATGGCGTCACTGGTGACGTGAATTTCAATGCGATTGGCTGACCGCACGGCTGCATCAAGAAGGAGACGATGCCCTGCATGAAGCCGGTCAAAGGTGCCGCCCACCAAACAAAGTTGGAATTGAGGAGGCTCTCCCATGGAGTCTGCTTCGGCCATGGGCCTTTGATTTCATCGCCAAAAATCATCAAAACATTGGCATCCGTGGACTGTGCCCCGACACCTAACGGCCTTGTTCATAGTTTCCTCCGAGGCCTGACCCTCGGTGTCGGGGCGTACTGTCCGGTAAGGTGGTTGTCTTGCGTTCATTCTCGCGTCGCACAAGGACCCATAACCCACCGATGGTTTACCGCATTTGCACCGAGATTCACTCCCCGAAGGGTCCTCCCAGTCTTCGATTGCGGCCGTACACATGGTGTCAGACGTCATTGCTCATTTCACAGTCGCTCAGCCCGATGTTGCAGGTACGGTAGTCGGGCCTCCCGCCGACTCCATATCAACTCATCGGACAGCGTCGAGCACACGGGCATGGTAGCTCCGGGTGAGCAACACCTCGCCAACCGCCGGGTCGCCATTGAACAACACTTCCGAACCAAAACGCGGCCACTGTTCGACAGGACGAACCAACCAACCGGCTTGGGGATGGATGGAAAGAAGAGGGACCGGCAGGCCTTGTTCATGCGCATGGATCATGTCGTAGAGCGCAACCAAACTTGCCGTTCCTGGTCCGTCGGTGAGTAACCTGACCGCCAACAGGGCTTCCGAGGTTAAACTGCATGCCTGGTGTTGAGCACTGAGGCCGGGATAGCGACTGCGCTCTCCGGGCGTTCGAGCGACTTGGGCGGGCCAACACAACGCATGATTGGCGAGCCATGAACGGCCTGTATGGCTACCGAGCTGAGTGGTCACCCACGCACCGGAAAAAACCGACCACCATGACGGAGGCAAACGTTCCATGATGCCTCGTTGGGTTTCAGGCATCCATGGCTCAAGATGCTGTGCGATGTTCAATCCCATGGCCCACGTGTAAAGCAAACTCCCCTTTGATTGGACGAGTGCGAGTGATTTCCATTCCTCAAGGAACGCTTCATCAACCAGCCCCTCAAACGGAGGAAAAAGAGTTTCAAGGACGTCAATTTCACACATGGGTTGGTTGAACCAAACCATGCGGGCTTCTTGGAAGGCTGCGAGGTGTTCTGGGTTGTTTTGATCCAGAGTGCACAGCAAACACGTAGCGAAAGCCGATTTCGCAGCGTGTTCATTTTGGAGTTGATGACGCCAATGAAGAACGCATCCTGCATTGTTCGCCGTGATTGTTTGGAGGCGTTGAAGGGCCGTTCGTTGCCATTCATACCCCGCCAACATCATCGCTACTGGCAAATCATTCAGCGGAACATCGTGGACGGGCAACAACTCAATCCAGCCGTGCGGAAGACGGTTTTGAAGCCGAACCCAACGCGATGGCCGAGTCGCTTGGGGGGAGGCAATCCAAGCGGCGAGGGGGTCAAGCACCTCCCACGCATTTGCTTGTTGCTCATCGCCTTCGGGGTAGAATTGAAGTGCGTCCTGCCATCGAAGCCCTGCTTCACCGCTCGGCAACGGTGCACTGAATCCACCGTAGGTGGACGGTAAATGATTGAGCAATTCGGAGACGTCTGCTGGCACATGCGTGAACGAAAAGCGAGGAGGGCGCTGATGAACGCCCGGTGCAAACAACTCAACCGTGAAGACCGTGGAACGACCGAGCCGCACCTCAACCTTCCCCATCTCGTCTGCGTCGGTCAACAGAACGGCCTCTTGAGCAGGCGTCGGCGAGACGCCTCGGCGGGAGAGAACCCCTCGACACAACGGATGACCCAACAAACGCCCCACTGTATCCTGATCGGGTCCGTCGAACATCCAATCCACAACAAAGGGAACGTTGCTTTCTTCCATGATGTGCCGAAGGATCGAGTCCACGGCACGGTGTGAGACTCCGTAAATGTCCACGTACCCTGGACGCCATGGTGTGTGCATCCAACGCACCTCACCGAACTCCATACGCAGCTCCCGTTCCAAAGCAGAAAGAGTTGACTGAGCGGACTGTTCAAGAGAAGCGATCAGTCCATCGTACAGGTCCATCAATCGCTCAGGACCCATTCGCGGATGTTTCATCTTTAGCCAGTGGTTCAACACTCCAAACGGAAGCTCCCGCTGTTTTGTACCTCTTCGGTCGCTTATTTCCAGGGCGTCAGGGGACATGGAACTGAGCAGCAATGAACGATTGAGAGGGGATTGGAGATGAGCGCGAAGGGCGCGAGGAGGCGAATAAGAAAACCCGGCCCCGTCAATGGACCCAACCTCATAGCTTCCGTTCTGAAGGCGCAAAGGAGGGGAGATTGAACGAGGATTGGACGTCGAAAAGGTCTGTCCTTCGACCAGGGCAAGGCTCCCGCGTTGTTCAAACAGCTCCCCACGTACCAAACCAATTCGCCGTTGAGAGGATTCAAACGCTGCGAGTGTGGTGCTCTCTCGTGGAGCAGGTGGTTCGGCCGGCGCACCGTCCTCTAAGTTGTACCATTGAACACCGGATGTTGGCGCAAGTATCCACGCCCCCCCTGTGTTTCCACTGGAAGATCCACGCAATGCATCAATCGCGTCCTCGACGAAAACGAAGGATGATTTTGGGGGTTCAGTGTAAGCAAGCAGCACATTGGCGTCATCAGCATGAAGGACGAGGTTGGTCTGAAGCTCTCCAAGAATGCCTGCGTATTGCATCATTTTACCGACGGCGTCTTCCCTCAACCGTTCACGGCCGGGTTGGCTCAGGTAGATCGGGGCGTTTCTCAGCCCCCCGCGTTCATCGCGAGTGATGAGCCCAGCCTCCCTTAATTGCCGACATGCAAGCGATGCATGGGGCATACGCATCGAAAATTGACCAGCGATTTCAGAGACGGTTGATGCTCCATGGCGCAACCAAATCAAAATTTGGCGCTGGGCGGCTGAACGTATGGGACGATGAAGCATCACAAGTCACCTTTCCTTCGCCGAGGCATTCTGGGCCACGGACTTTACAAATAAAAAATCTTTGAAGTTAATTTTAGTTATATATTTCCATTGGAACTGTGAAAAATAACTTACATTCCATGGAGTTGGTGTTGGAATTACACCGCAAATCGGTCATCAACCGTAACCAAATCGTTCAACCGAGGAGGAACCATTATATCAGCGGCCTCGCTCCTCAAGAATACTGGCACATTACCAATGATGCCACACCAAAATGACAGGAGGGACCCACCATGAAAACAACACGCATCCGTGAAAAAATCAAGAAATTCTTAGGCGATCGACCACGAAACACTGCAGAAATCCTGGAGTACATCAACAGCACCATGCGGCACGGTACCACCAGTCAGCAACTCGGCAACGTGTTGTCGAAGGACAAGGACATCGTGAAGGTCGGATACATCAAGCGGTCCGGCATCCTTTCCGGAGGCTATGACATCTGCGAGTGGGCCACACGAACATGGGTTTCGGAAAATTGCCCAGAATGGATCGAAGGCACGCCCATCATCGTTGACAGTGAAGGAAACTTCATGACCAACTCTGACGAGAAACTTTGAGCCCAATCCCTCCCTTGGAATTCAACACCAAGACCGATCTCCAGCAACGTGTCAGATCAAGCTGGTTCCAGCACGTCTCTCTGAATTGAGAAACACCCCGCCTCAACCCCATTCGCTTCGGGCAGATTTGGACTCACAGCAGGCACTGGTAAGGCCACGTTGAGGCCGACACATCCGAAAACGAAGTTTAAGTCGAATTGGGTTCGATGTTTGTCCAACCAAATGAATCGCTGGCGGACATCGCCTGGAAAAGCTGATGTCGCGTCAGTTGCCTTGGTAGATGGCCATGGCTTCGTCAACCGACGCCCCGTCACAGATGATGGCGTGGCAAGCAGCCGTCATTCGAACGGCTTCTTCGGTGGTTTTCTGATGGATGTTGCGGCCCGTGGCTGCACCACGGCATCCTGAAATGGCCATTTGGTCTGAAAGGCGTTGAAGGAACTCCCGTGGAGGAAGTGTCCCGCCCCCTGAGCAAATGATTCCAGTTCGCCCGGCTGCTTCCACGGCAATCTGGAGCGATTCAGGTTGTGTCATTCCCTCGAAGGCACGCGGATAGTTCACCTTCGCGAAATCAGCACCGATGCAACTGGCAACGCCTGCGGCTCCCGAGATGAGTTGAGGATCTTTTTCGTCTGCGACCGCCTGACCACGGGGGTACATCCAGACCACCGAAATCATGCCGAGTTCGTGGGCTTGTCGAATGAAATGAGCCGCTTCAGTCAGCATTTCATGTTCGTATTCACTGCCGATGTAGACCGTGTAGCCGATGCCAACGACGTTGATTCCATTGTGAACAAGCGACATCACGTCGTCCATGTCCCACAGTGCTTGACTGATGGGGTCACGTTGTGCGGTCTTGACCAAATGAGATTTGGAATTGAGTTTCACCAGGTAAGGAACATCGGGGTTGTCGCGGGCATATTGTGCGATGAGCCCACATTGTCCTGCAAGAACACCAATCGTCCCGTCAGCGTGGGCTCTGGCGCCGATTTCAAACAAATGACCGGGGTCGTTTGAAGAGCGTGGAATGGTGTTTTCACCGTCGTAGAAGTCATCGTTGAGGTGCTCAATTTTCTGGTCGCAAGCAAAGAGATTCATGTAGCCGGTTCCTGCCGTGGCTGCATGCATGTTGTCGAGGTAAGTCTCGATCAGTTCATCAGGTACATCAGCCGGAACGTGAATCTCAGTCATGGGATCACGTCGGAGTTCACTGACCGGTAAAGTTCGCCACACGCTTTTCTACGTAAGCGGCAATGCCTTCCTTGGCATCGGTGCTGTTGAAGAGCGAAGC
Organism: uncultured Candidatus Poseidoniales archaeon; assembly: GCA_964014905.1. Lineage (GTDB taxonomy): Archaea > Thermoplasmatota > Poseidoniia > Poseidoniales > Poseidoniaceae > Poseidonia. The sequence continues at coordinate 5,887 of CAXHCG010000064.1, forward strand.
TTGCAATTCCCGTTCGAGCGCCAAGTGGTACTCGAATGGAATCTCTGGACCGGTTTGGCACGAGCGCTTGATGTTTCCAACCGCTTTGACGGCTTTGTTGGGGAGCGTGAATTGACTGCACCAATCAAGAATGTCTCGGCGGAAGTCGTCGGGGTCGCCCTCCCAAATGTGGTTGATGAGGTTGCAGCCATGGGCGTCCTCAAAGGACATGAGTTCACCAGTGACCATCATCTCAAGGGCCTTTGCCTTGCCAATGAGGCGTGTCAAGCGAGCGGTACCACCGGTTCCAGCGAGGACACCAAGGTTGATCTCTGGTAGGCCAACTTTTCCGGCGTTCTTGCGTGCGATTCGAATGTCCGCTGCCATGGCGATTTCAAGACCACCGCCGACGGCGTGGCCGTTGATGGCGCAAACAACCAGTTTGGAGGTTTGCTCGAAACGAGAAAGGGTTTCGTTGGCGTGAAGACAGAAGTTGTACTTGAATCCGGGACTCACGCTGTTGAGCATCTGGATGGAGGCTCCTGCCGAGAAGAAGGAGGCCCCGTTTCCGGTCAGGACGATGCACGTTACGTCGTCGTCAAACCGTGCTCGCACGATGGCTTCGTCGATGTCGAGCATCATGCCGTGGGTGTACGTGTTGGGTGAACGGTCATTGGGCCCTTCGAGGGGAGCGCCTGCGGAATCAGAGGTCAATTCAATCACAGCGATGCCGTTCTCAGTCACGCCGTAATTTACGAGGCGGTTGGTCATTGGTTCAAGTTTCAATCCATAGAGGTCGCTCATGCCTTGTCCCACAGGGGTTGGCATTAAGAAGAAACCGCTGAGATTTCTTGCGCTTCGCCATCGGAATCGCTCGCAAACGAGACGTGCCCGCCGCCACGACGCGCCGCTTCCCATCGCGCCTTGGCGTGGTCGGCTTCCTTGCTTTGCTCCCAATTATCCCTCGCCTTTGCCTTTCTGAAGGGCAAACGGAGCGGTCGGGTTGGACCCTTGCCGCGCTTCAACATGAACGGAGAGGTCATCCGGAACACCAACCGCTTGAAGAGGGTCGGACGAAACAAACGGCCAATCCACCGGAGTCCGTTTCCACTTCGCTTTTGATCCCTCATCCAATTGACGCACATTCGCTTGAAGATGCGGTCCCCTACCCTGTTCATCAGCCAACGATTGGCCACGCTGGTTCGGACGTACGGAAGCAAATGCTGGCGAACCTGTTTGTCGTAGGATTTTCCACCCAAGAGTTCCTCGGCGGCAAGCACACCTGACCACACCGCCATGCGCATGCCGAAGCCCCACATGAAGTCCTGAAGGCCGCCTGACTCACCGACGTAGTGTTGACCCGTGGACGGGTCGGTGTAGTTGCCGTTCAGCGTGAAATCTCCTTTTCCTCCGACCCGTTTGATTGGATGAATGTCAATCTCAGGGTAAAGACGCTGATAGCAAGCGATGGTTTCGTTCAAGAAGCGATCGCTTTTCTTTTGCTTTCGCCACAAACATGTGCAAATGAGGCCAACGCCATCGATGATGATGAGGTAGCTGTAGGCACCGGGCGCAAGTTTGTCGTTCAGTTGAAACGCAATGTGGTTTGGATGCGTTGTGTGAAAGATTTCGCCGAGGGCAATGGCGGAGGTGTCTTTTGGCCCGCACGCGACAATGTCAGCGTCTTTTTGAGAAATTCTCGATTTGTAGTGAAGGGTCGCACCTGCTTCTATGGCCATGCGCTTGAACGCCTGGTCGATGGTGTGCTCGGAGGTACCTCGTTCCACGATTCGGTACGCTACACCGTCGGATTTTGCTTGCGTGATTTCGTCGTCTGGGTGGATCAGATCAACCACGGAAAAAGCCGTTGACTTGAACGAGGTGGCGTCAAATCCCCATGCCTCAAGCTGGTCAAAAAAATCTTCATCCATGCTCCAATTTTCAAGCGCTTGAAAATCGCCGTCAAAACGGGCACCGGAATCTGCTCGAATGTCATGAACGTGAACTTCTTTTCCGGCCTTTGCTAGCACGATGGCAGCGGCCAGCCCGGACAATCCAGCGCCCATCACCGTGATGGGTTCGGACGGAGGAGATGTTTCGGCCATGCATCGCCATGGAGGCGTGAGGTTTGAATGATGTGCTTCCCTCGTTCGACCCATGTCGGGGACCGTTTTGGTGGAAGAAGCCCCGAATGTGCTGAAGCCAAACGACCTGTTGGCGAGACTTGACACCAAGGGGTGTGGAGCTGTGGTCAGCTTTGTTGGACTTACCCGAGAAACCGAAGGCGAGGAGGACGTGTTGCGGTTGGAATTCGACGCGTGGCAGAATAAACTCACACCGGTGCTTGCTTCATTGGGTGAACAAGCCATCGAACGGTTTGGCGTTTCTTCCGTTGCCATGGCGCATCGGACCGGTTCGGTCGGGCCACAGGAGCCAATTGTCGCCATTCATGTCGGCAGTGCTCATCGAAAAGAGGCGTTTACGGCCTGCGAATGGCTCATTGATGAGTTGAAGAACCAAGCACCCATATGGAAGAAAGAGGTCACGTCAGGCGGGGAGACCTGGAAGGAGGGTTTGGGTTGAGTGAAAAAACCATTGAAGGCATCATCGACATCGGAAAAAAACCCGTTGTAGAGCGCCGAGCAACCGCTCGTGGAAGGGTTGTGCTTGGAAAGGCCAGCAAATCAGCCATTGAATCGGACTCCATCAAAAAAGGCAACGTTCTGGAAGCATCCACTGTCGCCGCTTTGCAGGCCGTGAAGGACACGCCTCGAATCATACCGCACTGCCATCCAATACCCCTTGAGGGAACCGAAGTTGTTTGGGAATGGAAACAGACCAGCCTCTGGTGCACCGTTTCCGTTTCTGCTCACTACAAAACGGGCATTGAGATGGAAGCGCTGACCGGAGTTGCTGCAGGCCTTCTGTGCGCCTTTGACATGGTGAAATCACTGGAAAAAGACGAACACGGCCAATACCCCGTAGCCCGAATTACCGACCTTGAAGTGGTTGAAAAATTCAAGGGATTGTGAACCGTTGTATTGATGGCGTTCCCGCGTGTCCAATGACGCATGGGCATCACCACCAACCTGGCACACCATTTCGTCGAAGCGGTTGACCAAGCCGCCATCGCCAGTGCAGCATGGCGCGGCAAGGGCGATAAAAACGCAGCAGATGATGCGGCGGTTGAAGCCATGCGCCAAACGTTCGATGCCGTGCCGTTCGACGGCCGCGTCGCCATTGGAGAAGGCGAACGTGATGAAGCACCAATGCTCTACATCGGAGAAGAACTCGGTTCGATGGTTGGTCAACCTGACGCGCCAAAAATTGACATCGCCGTGGACCCGCTTGAATGCACCAACAATTGCGCCGACAACCAACCCAACTCCATCGCCGTCTTGGCAGCCGCTCCCCGAGGCACGCTGCTTCTGTCTCTTATACACATCTGACGCTGCCGACGA
>CAXHCG010000065.1:0-9299 GCA_964014905.1 uncultured Candidatus Poseidoniales archaeon
GTCGGCAGCGTCAGATGTGTATAAGAGACAGTCGTATGCCTTTAAGCGACTCCCTCATGCCGTCCAAACGACGAGCAGAGCGGGATAAGGTGCCAACGGCGAGATGGCGTGTTTGAATCGCTTCCATCTCTGAAAGTGGATGAAGCAACCATGTTTTCAGGAGGCGCCGGCCCATGGCTGTGCGGCAACGGTTGAGGGTGGAGAGGAGGCTTCCATCGTATTCTCCAGCCAAGGTTGTGGTCAATTCCAAGTTGCGCAAGGTTGTTTGGTCGAGCAACAGGTGTCCCTGTTCTTCGAGCACTTCCACGTCTTGGAGATGCACGTCCACTCGGCGATGAACGGTGGCGAGGTAATCAGCAGCCAGTCCGGTCGCCGAGAGTGCAAGCGGGGCGTGGTCGAGGTCAAGATGGCCCAAATCGGCGACGTTCAACATGTCCCGCAACCGTTCTTCTCGCTTTGCCAGACTGAGGTTGTGCTGGCTGACCATTGTCTTCTCAAGGTGGGGAAAGAGACGGGCGAGTTCTCGGTCTTCTGCGTCCTTCGGCGTCAGGACGAATTCGCTGGGTTGCCATCGCAGAAGATCGTCCTGAAGGCGTAAAAATCGGTCAGCTCCATTGTGCGTCGAGGCCCAGGCCTTTCCAGTGGATGCGTCGATGACCGCCATGCCGAGCGCATCCGTGCCGAGAACGACAGAGGCGAGAAGCGATTGCTCATCGCCCTCCAGCAAACCTTCCTCGTACAGGCTCCCGGGCGTGTAAACCCTCGTCACCACCCGCTCGAGGAGTTTCGCCCCTGGTCGAAGTTCTTCTTCCTGTTCCGCCACGGTGACCTTGTGGCCGGCACGCAACATGGTGCGCAGGTGTTCCTCCAGTCCGTGCCAGGGGAATCCTGCCATGGGGATGGGCTTGGCGGCGTTCTTGTCTCTTGAGGTGAGGGAGAGTCCCAACACGTCCGCCGCCACTTCAGCGTCCTCGTGAAACAATTCGTAAAAGTCCCCCATCCGAAAGAACAGAATCGTGTCCGGGTGTTGTTCTTTGATGTCAAAGAACTGGTCCATCATCCCCCGTTTCGTCATCTCTGCACGCTCCATGGCTTACGCTGGAATTTTCCAAAACCGACGAGGGCACATGAAGGTTCTCAAGCCGTTGGTTGAACACAGGGTTTTTGCCGTGATACACCGGTTTCATGTCTTCTGCCGAAGTTGTTCAGCAGCGTGGATGCCCATCATGGTGAGCAAAATGAATCCTCCGACCATGAAAAGGAGGTTCAAGAAACCCCGTCCACTCTCTATAGAGCCGTCAGCCGTGATATCGATTGACCATTGAATCGGATTTCCTGCCGCATCTGTTCCATGGACGTGAACGTGGTCTCCTTGGGCTCCAGCATCGGTGACTTCCACAGGAACATGACGGCTAAGCTGGTGCACCTCGAGAAGTCCGTTGTTGTACGTGGCGAGGTTTGAACTCCCCAACGGACCGATAAACCAGACCGTTTCCTCCGCATCGCTCACTGCCAAGGCAGAGGGTGCGTTGATCGTTTGGACGTCTTCGTCCGCAGATATGACGAGGCTTTCGACGGTTCCACCAACGATAAGTTCCGATCCTGAGTGCGCAAAACTGTGGAAGACACCCACTCCAAACACCTGGACGTTGCGAAGCACTGGCGTTTGCGCATCTCCTGCCCAAGCAATCCACCCGAGAACGGGCCGAGCCTGCGGGGTCGCTGGACTTGACCCATCAGCACCAGAGGTGCTGGAATGGGTTCCAATGGCTACCCAAAGGCCCTCGGAATGGGGTTCAACATGATGCCACTGAACTCCAGAGGACATGGACATGGCGGCGGTGGGGACCCCAGCAACAACCCCACGGAACGAACTTTTGCTCCCCTCCATCGTCAGAAGAAGACGGTGAGTGGATGTTTCATCCGTACGGTCAGCGACATCGTTGATGATGAAGGTCTCACTGAAGGAGGTGTAGTCGTAGGTGATGATCAGGTCGCCTTGAAGTCCCATCAACTGGTTAGCGGCTACCGAAAACACACGTTCACCGCTCGGCATGGTTTTGATGAAGTTCACTTGACCGCCAAGGTCCGTGGTTTGGGGGTCATACACGGCGTTCTTCGTGCCATCGGCATGTTCGGTAAACATGTGATGGCCGGCGTTTGGAGCGTACACGAGGGCTGTGTATGCACCTTCGTCATCGTGGTATTCGATTTCAGTCACTAAACCCCCCTCGTGCAAGGCTTCGACCTTGACAATTTGGTCACCAACAAAATGCTCCGTGGCGTCGATGGCGAAGGCGCCAAACACGACAAAGACGGCAAACAACGCGAGGGTGAGCCACTGGTGCTCGGATTCCTCCTCGAGGAGACGCCGCCAACTGCCAGCCATGTGGTGGGCTGGGAGCGGCGCATCATGAAGACTTTGCTTTGGGAACGGGGTTTCTGCCTCTGGGAGAATTGATTTCGTGTGCGGAGATATCATAAGGGGAGCATTTGTCGCAGGGATGCTTGGAGGCAGACCTATGGCACGTAAACCAGCAGTGATGTACCGCCGTTTGAAAGGCCCAGCCTACACCCGCCGAAAGTACATCGGGGGTGTACCCAACAACCGTATCATGCAATTTCATGTCGGTAACCGACGTGCTGCAGAGACGGGAGAGTTCCAAGTTGTCCTCGAACTTCGAGCCGACAACGATGTCCAGATTCGACACACGGCCCTTGAAGCCGCTCGTGTTGTTTCCAACTCAACCATCCGTAAGGAGGCCGGCGCACAAGGCTACGCCCTTCGTATCCACACCTTCCCACACCACGTCCTTCGAGAGAACAAGCAAGCTACCGGTGCCGGTGCTGACCGTGTATCACAGGGTATGCGATGTGCTTTCGGTAAGAACGTTGGAACGGCCGCTCGTGTGAAGCGAGGTCAGCGTGTCATTTCCATCCATGTGGATGCACCTCATTACCTCACAGCCCGTGATGCCCTTCGCAAGGCCACCATGAAGTTCCCTACGCCATGCACCGTTCGCCTCATCCGTGGACATGAGCACCTGAAGGGTCTCATTTGAGCCGAGAAGAATTATTTGCCCGGCACCTCTGTTTTGGGGCAAGGGCTCCAAAACCTTGAGAGGGGAAAACCATGAGAATCGCCGTCGTCATTCCGGAGCGTTGCAAGCCCAAGAGCAACGCCTTTGAATATTTGGAACGGTGGTCGAAAACCTGTTCAATGGATTGCATTGTGGTGGAAGGGAAAAACATCAAAATTTCCGAGTTTGCTTGCCCGCCGTGCATCATTCGAGCAAAGTTATGCCCCGATGATGCAGTGATGATCATCAACCTCCCTGCTGAACTCGACACGGACATGATTCATCGGTTTTCGTTGAACGGCTTCCGACTGTTCCGTCTTCCAACGCCAAGCCAGGAGCGTGTGGTCGGTATCCTTGGTCCCAACGGCATGGGGAAATCAACGGCCATGAGTGTTCTCTCCGGGCGCCTCGTGCCCAACCTTGGTGATTGGGAAAACAAAGAAGCCCAATGGGGTGAAGTCATCGAAATACTTCCTCGTGGAGAACTCAGGGACTTCTTGACGGCCGTCGAAAAGAAAACGGTGAAGGTTGCATTGAAACCGCAAAACGTCGATCGGATACCCAAACGCGTTGAGGGAACCGTTTCGTCTCTCTTGGAAAAGGTAGACGAGCGAGGGCTCTACGACGAAATGGTGGTGACCCTCGGCATCGACCACCTGCTCGACCGTACCCTGAGCCAACTTTCTGGAGGTGAGCTGCAACGGGTCGCTATTTGCGCTACACTGCTCCGTGATGTTGACGTGTACTTCTTTGATGAACCCTCTTCGTACCTTGATATCTTTGAGCGCATGCGTATCGTGAAGATCATCCAGGAACTCGCAGAGGAAAAGCGCGTCATCGTGATTGAGCACGACTTGGCCGTCTTGGACGTGCTTGCAGACCTTACGCACATCGTCTACGGTGTGAAAGGCGCTTACGGTATTTTCACACCTGCCAGAAACACAAGAAAGGCGATCAATGCCTATTTGGACGGTTATCTGCCCGAGGAAAACGTTCGCATACGGGCCAAACCGATCAAGTTCCTTCGTCACCGCGATCGGGCTGCAGAGCGAGGAACGCCGGTGGTCAGTTGGGGTGGATTGGAAAAGAAACTTGGTGACTTTACACTTACTTCCGGTGAAGGAGCCGTTCACCGCTCTGAAGTTGTCGGCGTTGTTGGGGCGAATGGAACTGGGAAATCAACCATGATCAAGATCCTCGCAGGTGAGCACGAGTACGATGCCGGGTGGGTGACGGCCGATGCCACCATCTCCTACAAGCCACAACACATCGACGTTGACTTTGACGGGACCGTGCAGTTGTGGCTTGATAGTGAACTTGGCCCTCGTTGGCGAAGCGGTGAATTCCATGTCAACGTCATCAAAGCGTTGGGGGTTGACCAACTCCTTCCGAAGCGTGTGAAAAAACTCTCTGGTGGTGAGCGGCAAGCCGTTTCCATCGCCCTTTGCCTTGGGAGGGACGCCGATCTTTACCTCCTTGATGAACCTTCAGCCCATCTTGACGCCAATGCACGAATGGAGGCGGCAAAGGCCATTCGTCGAACCATGGAGGCCAATGAGAAATCAGCCTTCGTCATTGACCACGACGTGTACTTCATTGACATCGTCTCTGATTCTCTGCTGGTCTTTGAGGGACAAGGCGGTGTTGAAGGACGAGCGACAGGGCCATACAACCTGCGGGAGGGCATGAATCAATTCCTTTCCGGAGTAGACGTAACGTTCCGGAGGGACCACGATTCTCGTCGTCCTCGAATCAACAAGGGTGAAAGCAGAAAAGATCGACAGCAACGAAGCAGTGGTGACTATTATTCCTACGATGTATGATGCCACAGGTTTCCACCCATTCTCCGTGGAGGTGGGGCCATGCCGGTAGGTCTTCCACCTCGGGGAGGCCCGCTCGGCCGAAGTCGAGGGCGGCTCTCGGCGAGTGCCCTCACGACCTACCTCCGGTGCCCACAACAGTGGTCGCTTGGCTACCAACTCGGCCTTCATGGGTCCACCCGCCCTTCTCAAATTCTTGGAGTTGTGCTTGAGGATGCTCTTTGTGAAGCCTTGATGATGCATCCGCCTGAAGTTTCCTCGTTTGATGCTCTTCAGGAATGGGCCATCAATCAACTCGACGCGGTCGCCGCTGCAGCGATGGAAACTGGAACAAAGGCATGGGACGAGGTGCTTTGGAAATCCGCTGATGATGCCTGGGACGCCGTTTCGACCGCTTCGATAAAGGAACGTCTCTCAGGTGGGTTAAATCTGTTTTTTGAGGAGGTTAAAGCCTGCTACGCTGCTGGAGGCGGGCCTTTCCTGGAAGTTCGTAGGACACATGCCCAACCCTTCGAGGTCCCCGAGCCTTCGCTTGGTACGCCTCCTTCTTTTCCGCTTCCCGAGAAAGTTCGAGACGTTGAACTTCGTACCTGGGCACCTCCCTCTTCACCGACATGGTCCAAGGAAGGATCCGAAATCACTTGGCATGAGGCATGGGAATGCGCTCGACCGTGGTTCAAAGACCCGCGAGTTCACCAGCCCCAACGCCTCTATCATCCCGATGGGTGGGCTTCTGGGGAACTTGATTTGGTGTTGCGATGGGACGGACGCATTCGAATCGTTGACATAAAATCCGGAAACCCTGGGTCAATCTTTGCCTCGTCGCTTGAACATCAATTGAGGTTCTATGCCTGGCTTTGGCATGCCACCCACCACGGGGAGGTTGTCGCTGAAATGGAAGGTTGGTACCTTGAAGCAGGTGCTCGTGTACCTTACGATGCACCAACGGCAGAAGAGATGGAGGCCTTGACGGACGCCTACGCTCAGCACCATCGTTCAATGCAAGGTCATGCTTCAGGAGTCATGCCGTTTCCTGTGCCACCAGAATCGGCTTGTGATGGAACGGCTGCAGGGTGCGTATGGTGCAGCGTTTCTCGCTCGAACGACGCTCAATGGAACGTTCCGACACATCTTGATTGGATTCGCACCCTTCCAGAGGTCAACATCGGGCCACCCTATGCACCGCTCGGCCAAGTGCAAGGAAGGGTGGCTGTGACCGGTCGTTTGACGGGCGCGTGGGGGCCGATGCCAAACCATTTTTCCGAACACGTCCTCGGGGCCGTCTTGGTCGTCGGCGACCAACACATTACGGTTGAAGAGAGCGAACCGGGTGCGTTCCCTCACCTGCATGAACTTCTCGAACATGAAATCGTGGTCATCGACGCTCTTCCTGGGGTTTGGAGAGACCAAGCCCGTTTGTACCTCGACGGGTCAACCCGGTTGACCAAACGTGCCGACATGGACGATTCAAGTGTGCCGAAACTGACGCGACTCGGATTGTTGCGAACCCGAGCGAACGTCAAGGGGCATGTGTTGTCCATCCGTCGACGGTCGGGTGCCCGCATTGATGGGAAACCATGGACCATGCTTTCCATCATGCTTTGGGACGAGCAACATCTTGCGGAGGTGGTGGCTTTTGGTGCGAGCATAAACCAGCGGCTTCTCTCCCTTCGTCCCGGAGATGGATTGGCGATGACGGGCGTTGAGCTCGGCTGGCGCTCAGGCATTCTTCAGTTGCGGATTGACAACAGGAAGACCCGAATGGAAACATTTTCCACCCGTTGAAGCGGTTCGTTCAAACTTAGCCTTCAAAAAGAGTGGCTCACCTGTACAACCTATGCCCGTCCGCATGGCCGATAGCCAACATGACACGGTGGGTCCATACAACCGCATGTCGGCCAGTCAAGCCAACGCCTACAAGTCCTGCCCTCGTCTTTGGTTTTACCAAAAGGTCTACAGGCTCAAGATGCCACAAATCCCAGTTCTTTTTGTTGGACGTGCGGTTGAAGAAGCGGTGTGCAGAGTGTTGCGGGAGTCACCCGGATTCATAGCAGCGGCCTCCAGCCATGACGCATTGGGGGCATCACCTTACCACCAGGATGGAACACCCTTCACGGTTGAAGAGAAAACATGGCCTTCGATGGGACTGATGCCATTTTTCCCAAACGAACGCCCAAAATCCCGTGAGGAACTCATGGCTTGGGCGACGGAACGCGCCCGCCTGCATCTTCCTCCTGCCCTCAATCGGATGCAGGAGCAATGGGAAAAGGACGAACGAAAAGCGGGCGATTGGAACGATGTCGACCCCAATCGCTGTTTGGCCATGGTCGTGAGCGCCATCGGTTTCCATCTTGATGAGGTTGAGCGTTGCTTTGAGGACAACGGAGGGCCAGGGCTAGAAGCATGGCGCAGTGGAGAGCGGGAACGCTGGCCGGCTCCAGACGGTTTTCCCCATCAGTCGTTTGTCGCCGACCACCCACTGGCCAGCAAAGGACACGTTTCGTGGACCGAGGCCTGGGAAATCGCTCGACCTTGGTTCGTCGATCCCGATGCCCCTTCTTTTACCATGAATGCCATCCATCCAGACCATTGGTTCCAAGGTGAGTATGACCTTGTTTACCGCTGGTCGGGTACACCGGTCATCGTTGATCTCAAGGCCAGTGTTGGAGCCAACGATCGCTCGGGAGACTATGTAGACCAGCTGAACATTTACGCAATGCTGTGGTACGTCACCCATCAGCGTGAAGAGGAAGTAAGTGGTCTGCAAATTTGGTACCTTGGGCACCCCAGCATCAAAACCGTTGACCTTCCATCGGTGGAGGAAATGGAAACCATCGAAACCGAGATGCAAACCCTCTGGAGGTTGTTGAAAGCCGAATCCCCCTCACTTGATGAATGCCCTCCAGAGCCGAAATCGATGCGAGGTTTTGCTCCGGGGGGCAACCCAACGTCCCCTCCGGATGAATCGCGGTGCCAACGCTGCGACTGGCGACGTGTGTGTCCCGGGGGCTCGGGAACCGATGAACGCCGTCTGTCCCCCTCTGTTCAGCTTCCGGGTTCAAGCCAACGAACGCCGCTGCAGGACATTGGTTCACTCAATCCGAGGGCTACGGTTCGAGGTGAATTGTTTTCCGTTGGCTTCCTCAAGGACGGGGTTCCTTTGAAAATGACCTTGAAGCAGGGCCACAACAAAGCCCACATCCAAGTGGTCTCAACAACACAGTCCGACGGTTCACCAACCGTGGCTGTTCCTGCCATGAAAGGCGTGCGTGTGTTGTTGAAAGATGCCGTGTTTACCATCAATTGGAAAGGCGAAATCGTGCTTAAAATGGACCCATTTTCACAACTTTTGGCTGACGACGACCCCTCCGTCGAATCCTTTGACCTTTTTGACTATCAGGCAAAACGCAATTTGGGTGGGACCGTTGTTTACACGTATCAAAAAAGCGGCGTTGGAAAAACAGGAAAAGCCTGGTCTCGTAAAGGCCTCATGCTCATGGACCATTCAGGGGCTTGCAAGGTTGAGGGTTGGGCCGATGATTGGAACCACCAGTACTCCATGTTGGAAGTCGGCGATGTCGTCGCTATCGGCAACCTTGGCCTTGATGCTTGGGCGTCGGAAGTGCGATGTGATTATTCCCGTAAATCTCGTTTACAGATCATCGAACGCGCCTGCCCATCAACCGCCTGACGAGATGGTGGTGACCAGCAGGCTGACCGATTGATTGAGCGGCGTGGCATGAGGGAGCACCGTTCCGTCATAACTGACAATCACCATCGATGGAAGAATGCCTGCGGTTTGAAGGGCGTTTCGGACAGTCGTGCCTTGGTCAACCTCAACCACGGCTTCAACGTCGGTTCCGTGAAAGCGAATCTCCATGTTACATCCACCAAACATCATGCTTATGACCGTGGCGCAAGACCAGCGGTTTAGAGCCGAGGTCGCATAGCCCGGTATTGCGGTGGATTCGAAATCCACTGTCCCTTGGACGCGGGGGTTCAAATCCCTCTCTCGGCGCTCTCTTTCACATATAGAACGCATCATGGGATGCTGTCATTTCCCCAACGAGGTCGTCGGTTGTGGACGGGGCGATGGCCTTGAGTTTGTCTCGTAGCCACTCATCGCCGTTGGTCGGTACGGTTAACCCGAAGCCAAACCACTGTTCCAAATGCTCAATCATTCGTTGAGAACCGAGGATGTCCTCACTGTTCCCTACGGTGGTTGCGATGATGCACGCTGAATTGATGCCGTACAAAGGCCCCATTGAGGCGAGAAGGGCTGCCAGGCCGATGGCACCCGACCTTGGCTCATTTCTCCGAACATCGACCCCTTGCGATTCCATGTCAATTCGAAACGCTGCAGCTGTCTCTTATACACATCTGACGCTGCCGACGAAGG
>CAXHCG010000066.1:0-9131 GCA_964014905.1 uncultured Candidatus Poseidoniales archaeon
CTCGGAGATGTGTATAAGAGACAGGTGTTTCCGTGGATGTCTGAACCACATTTTGGACAGAAACTTTTGTTGGGCGGTTGCAGGATGGGGACACTTTGCAGCGCATCGTCGGCGGGGATGACCAACCCTTGCGAGACCTTGAGAATTTCCACTGTTGCTTTGCGGCCAAGGTCCATGGCTTCGACAAAGGTCTCTTGCTGCTTCTCAAACGCGCCAGAATTCTTCAAATCCAAAAGTTTGGTTCCGGTTGTGGCGAGTTCAATGGCGGCGTTGGCTGCGCTGTTATCCCATGTTGCCGATTGGAGTGCCGGTGCAACCTCTTCTGCGGTTGGCGTTGACGGTTCTGTTTCAACCGCAAACTCATCATCGTCAGCCGCAGCGGCAATCCCAAGCGCAATTGGGTCGGCGCCGTCCTCAATTTTAGCAATCATGTCAAACTTTTCTGCCATCGAGAGATCTTCTCGAAGGCGAATGACGTCTTTCAACTGATTCAAGTCATGGCCGGTTGCAGTGATGGGTCCCTGCTGAGTAAAGTTGTGCCCACAGGATAAACAAAATTTGGCTGAGGCTTCCACACCTGCCTCGCATGTTGGACAATACACGCCGGCCATGATGAGTGTACACCGGTTACACCTTTTGAATGGTGTGTTGAAACGGGAATGAATACCCCTAATCGCTCGTTGATGATGCCAAAGCGGATGCACGGTTCACAAGACTGACGATCTCGGTTTGATCGCAGTTGGAGAGAATGGGGGCAAGTCGCGGTCCACGCTCGGCTCCCATGAAGACGGCATAACTCGCACGGTAGACATCTCGCATCCCCACGCCTGCTTCTTCGCCCGCTTGCTTGAACGCTGACGTTATGCCCGCTACGGTCCAATCCGCCGCTTCGATGGTTTGTGTCAGCGCAAGGACGACCCGACGCTGCTCGCCGTTCAATGCACCCAACGCTGCAACATCCGGTTCAGTGCAAAGGTCCACGCGCATGTCATCTGGAAAATGGTTTGAATCAATCCATGAGCGCATCCGTGACAATCGGTCAAGGAGCTGGCTGGTGGGCTGTTCTATGGCCCCCGAGGCTTGAAGGCTCGCCCAGACCGCCATGTCATCGGGTTTGATTTGTGCAAGGAGGGCTAAGTGTCGAAAACTCACGGATGCCGCCCCTGAACGTCCGGCCTCGTCGATAGCAGAAAGTTCCAGAGCGACCTTGGCATCTTCAAGCTGAACCTTCTTTCTCCGACTCAGGGATTCATCCTTCATCTCTTCATCAAAGTCCCGGGCTGAAAGCCGCTCAAATTCGTCCGCCAGGTTGACTAAACCCATTCCAGTATCGAATTCTATAGCCTTGCTGGGTTTTGAATTTGCCACCAGGAAACGAAGGATTTCGGGGGGAACCAATTGAAGGGCTTCAATCGGTCCGATGGTGTTTCCAGATGAGGACGACATCGCTCCTTGACCACGCAGGCTAATCCACTCATAGGTCAAGGGAACCGGCGGTTCATGGCCGAAGAGAACAGCGATTTCTTTTCCTGTGTCGTACGACCCACCAGCGGCGCCGTGGTCCTTGCCAAAGGGTTCGCAGGTGATTGAATTGAATCCCCATTTTGCTGGCCAATCCAAACGCCACGGCAACTTCCCCTCACCCTTTTCAATGTTTGACGAACCACTTTCCCCGTGGCTGTCCGTCCAGTGCACCAGGGGGTAATCGTAACCGGTAATCGTCAACCCGTCCAGTGAACCCTTTGAGTCCAAGGGTTGCCATGGGAACCACGAATCGGGCAATTCACGTCCTGAGACTCGTTCCATGATTTCCCGTATTGCCTCGCGTTGGTCGCAAGCGATTCGTGCGGAACCGCTGAACTTCCCCGACCTGTATGCTTCGAGGTTCGGAATCAAGCGAGGAGTTACACCGATTTGTTTTAACGCATCTAGAAATGGAACGAGGAAGTGATCACCGTAGGTCCACCCCTCTTCATTGAAACGAATCCAATCCGGTTTTCCATCCTCATCAGGTGCGGGTATTGAACCGAGTTGATGACCGATGAACGCCTCGTATGCCGGGTCAAGAAACGGGTAGACTTTCCGTAGGGGGTCGGCGTTGTCAACGACAAAGACCAGTTCAGCCTCCATGCCTGCGCGTCGTGCCGCACGGGCGATCATGTCTCCAGTCAATATTTCACGAAGATGTCCAATATGGAATTCGCCGCTCGGGGTGATGCCAGTAGCGATGATGTGTCGTCGACCACGCTCAGCGAGCCGACTGGCCATGACATCGCTCCAGTGCATGAATCATCACCTCAAACCACAACAGCACGAACCAAGCCACGAAGTGGAACATCATCGATTTCATTCCGGGTTGTCTTGTTCACCAGCACAATGGCCAAGGAGACCTCTCCACCAGCAGCCCGAATGGATTGGATGGTTTTTGACATGGTTTTGCCGGATGAGAGTACATCGTCAATGATCACGACCCGCTTCCCAGCAACTTGACCGTACTTGTTGGATAACGACCCGCTCCCCTGACCTTCATCCGTGGTGCGGAACACGGTCATGTCCGATTCCATCACCCTGGCAACCTCGTAAGCAAACGCGATGCCGTTGATGGAAATTCCGACAACGGTGTCGATGTTCTCGTACCCAACTTCTTCATCGGCGACATCGGCCATGATTGAACCGACCGCTGCAATGCGCTGGGGTCGGACACCGAGGGTTCGCCAGCCGATACGGACATCACTGGGGCGGTCGCTGTCACCTGTGTCCGAGAGTAACCACGTGATGGTGTCCTGAGAAAGCGAGAGTTCGTCCGCAATTTGTTGCGTGTTCAAACCTTCTTTCATGAGATTGGAGGCATAGGCTTTCAATTCTTCAATGCTCAAGACCATGGTGCTCATTCCCTTGCTACCGTGCAACGCTCATCAATGCTTTCATGATGTTCTGTCTTTGGGCGAAAGTCTTGAAGGGAGGAAGCCACGGGCAGAAAGCATGGCGGACTTTGATTATGAGAGCCTTCTCGACCGAGCCCGCGACAACATCCCGGAAGAAATTTCTTCACGGTCTCGATGGCGTCTACCCGCCCCGCAAATCATGATTGAAGGTTCAAATACAATTTTTAGAAATTTCAACGAAGTTGTCTCAATGATGGACAGGGACGACAATCACGTTTACCAATACATTCTGAATGAACTCGGAACATCTGGATCCCGAGATGGACCCCGAGCCCGCTTCAAAGGGCGTATTCCACCAAAACGGATCAAGGGGACCATTGCCAATTACGTGAACACGTACATCAAGTGCAGCCAGTGCGGAGCTCCGGATACACACTTTGTGAAAGAGGACAGAACCACCTTGCTCAAGTGCCAAGCGTGTGGTGCAAACCGTCCTGTCAAGCTTTGATCAGGGCAGATAACGGGCCGTGTCCTCAACGGCCGGTTTGCTCACCGTCGGCACTGCATCTGCGTACCCTGCCTTCACAAATCCAATGATTTCCTCTTTTTCCGGGTCAATCCCGAGGTTTTCGTAGGTCTCAGGATGGCGCGTAACGCTTCCCGTGGACCATTTCGCTGATACGCCATTGCCCCACAAGGAGAGAACCATGTTGTGAAGCGCACAGACGGTTGCGGCATAGTCCTCCTTTTGCCGAAACGGGTTCTGAGGGGTTAGTTTGCTGGTGACCGCCGCAAGCAGGGGGGGGTTCAACACTTTGCCAATCGCCCGCCGAACATCGTGTTCGGGATCGGTTGAATTTTTCTGAAGCGACTTTGCTGCGGCAAGATGGGAAATCGTAGGGACGAGGGTTTGGCGGGTTTCGTGTCCGAGCAGGTAAAATCTCCAAGGGTGCGTGTGTTTGTGACACGGTGCCTGATTGGCCGCTTGGAGGGCTTGTTTGACAATCGATTCTTCGATTGGACGTTCTGAAAAGCGATGGACGGTTCTTCGGCTGTTCAACACATCGTGGAACTCGGACATCCTGTTCCCTCAAACATGGTCAATTTTCGCTGCGAGGATGAAATCTGACCGTGTTAATCCTCCGACATCATGGGTCCAGATCTTTACACTCGCAAAGCCCCAACCCAATGTGAAATCGGCGTGGTGGTTTTCAGTTTCACAAATCTCCCCTGCTTGGTTGACGAAGGCTAAAGCTTCCGCGAAATTCGCGAATTTGTAGGTGCGTTTGATGGCGACGGGCTCCTCAAGGGACCAGTTGGAGTCAATCGCTGCAAGGAGTGTGAGGATTTCCTCACGTTCGAGCCCTTGCAGCCCAGGCTGACTGGGTGTGCAGTGTTCATCAGCGAGTGGAATGCGCTCAACCCCAGAGGTGGGAGTCATCGTTGCCTTTGGTTTCTTTTTCGACCTTTTCGTGAAGCTTGGAGCGGCGCTTCATGTCTTCTCGCTCAAAGGCCAGGAGTTCCTTGTCATCAATGTAGGCGGGCCGTGTGTGGGCGATGAGGACCATCTTGACGATGACTTCTCGTGAGATAAATTCACATTGTCCATCATCGGTGAGAATTTCCAAACTTGTTTTTCCAGATGAAATAAGTCGGCCACGGATGTAAGCGTCTTCTGGGTTAGCAAAGGCTTGGACGTTGAGGTGAATTTCAACCAAGTCATCACGGCGAAGCCCTTGGCGACGCTCAAGCAAATCTCCGGTGTGGATTGACCTGAGGTCCTCAAGTTTCGGTGAGTCCATGTCTTCCCACATTGACTTGGCCCAGCTTGGTAGGTCTACACTGTTCTTCTTCGCCATGAAGATGACGAATCGGCGAGCGTACTTGAACCTCCCCCTTTGGCACCTCGGACGGTTTCAACACGGGATACTTCATGAAGGAAAGGCGGCGCCGTAGGTTTGGGGTACCCGCATGAAAGTCTCATGGCGCACGATTGGTACGGTCTTGCTGGAGGAGGAAATCCTCGACAAGGCCTTCTCTCGTGCAAAGAAAGCAGCGGACAGAGTTGATGATTCCGATCGGATCTTCCGCGTCCGAAAACAAATGACGCGCATGGTCCAGACGGCCGCCGACATCATTGCCACCGAATTCCAAGAATTGGTGGCAGCGTGGCCGTCCCTTGACCAATCCCCCCTTTTTGATGTGGCCATGATCGATGCCTGTGTTGGATGCGATGAGTACCGAAAGAACTTGGCTACGCTCCAATGGGCCTCAAAACAAGTTCAGCGCATCGCATCGCAGAACGCGAAGAAAATCGTACGAACAGGCCGCACCGATCTGATGCACGATGCTCGGAGAGAAGCGTATGGACGCATCTCATCCATCATGCGGCAAGTTGCCCCCTCGCTCGTGTGGCTGAGCGAAACACGAGAGACGCTCAAGCGGCTTCCGAAAGTTGATCCCGTGTCGCCATGCATCGTTGTTTGTGGTGCTCCAAACGTGGGTAAATCGGCCTTCATTGCAGCCTTAAGCACCGGCAAGATGGAAGTAAATCACTACCCGTTTACCACCAAGCAGATTCACGTTGGACACTTCTTGCATCGACGATTGCAGTACCAAATGGTGGATACACCAGGTCTCTTGGACCGGCCAATGGACCAGCGAAATCACATTGAAATGCAAGCCATTGCGGCTTTGGAAAACATTGGTTCACTGGTGCTCTTTTTGGTCGATGATAGCGAATCATGCGGGACGCCAATTGAGGAACAGATGAACCTCTTGAACGAAGTGCGAGCACTTCTTCCCGATACCGAACTAATGCAGGTCAGCTCAAAAGCAGATTTGCTCAACCCGCTCCCTTCGATGTGGGACGAGGTTGCTCGGCATGAAGCCGAATGGCGAGCAGAAGGTTCGGAAGGCGAACCAGCACTCCCGCTGCTCATGGACGAACAAGGCCGGGTGTGCTTGTCGGCCACCGAACGCGTCGGCCTCGATGCCATGCGCCTCGAAATCGTTCGAAAAGTCAAGTCGGCCCGGCCCAACGACCCCATGGAACTCCCCGAGGGATGGTACCGCCGGGACGCGTGATCACATCGACTCCAAAGCCACGATTCCAAGAGCGTCCATTCCGGCTCTGAGGGCGGTCCTTGCGTGTTCCGAAACGGCAAAAAAGAACGGGTTGACCGTTCCGTGGTCAATCACATAACAGTCTCTATAGAACATGTTGTAGGCCATTGACAATTGGAGCATGTAATTGGCATAGAGGTTGGGCCGATGTTCGCTGACCACTCGGGACAGTTGGTCATCATGGACGGCGAGCGTTCGCAGTAGCTGCACCAAACCATAGGGCATTTCATCACCATACCCCTCTCCTTGGAAGGGTTTGTCGAGGACCGATGCGTCGACGTCCATGACCTTCCGCCTGATCGAGCAGGCTCGCGTGTGGCTGTACATGATGAAGGGTGCCGATCCTGCTTCGAAACTCAAGGCATCTTCCCAGCGGAACGTGAACCCTTTCTCCGGACTGACGCTGATGATGTTGAATCGAACGGCGGATGTACCAACCGCCTCGGCGATGTTGGCCATTGTTTCATCGTCAAGGTCGGGCCTTCGTTCCTTGAGCACTTCCGTTGCATGTGCGTGGGCTTCCTCAAGCAAATCGTCCATGAACACAACGTTTCCTCGCCGCGTTGACATCTTGCCTTCTGGGAGTTTGATGAACGAATAGAACATCACCTCTGGACGTCGCTCCCCAAGTTCTTCTAGGGTGAGGCCAACTTGCTCAGCCTGCAACCGGTGGTCTTCTCCAAGGACGTTGATGAGTTCGCTGCATTGCGTCCATTTCCATCGGTGATAGGCGATGTCCCTGGTTGCGTACAGGGATGACCCATCCCCTCGACGATAGAAAAACTCCGTTTTGCCCTTGAGCCCTCGTTGGCCAAGGTCGAGGAATTGAGCTCCATTGTCAGCAACGCCGTTGATTTCCAACTGCCCGAGTTCGCTCATCAAATCTGCCACATCACCGTTGGTCACGAAGACCGATTCCTTTGTGAATCGGTCATAATTGATGCCAAGGCGACCTAACGTTTCCAGCATGCCGTCAAGAACCGGTTTGTAGGCTTGTTCGAAGGAATCAAGTACGCTCTGATCCCCGTTTTCACTGGCATGAACCAGCGAACCAATGGCTGCCTCGATGGCGGGTGCATCAGGGCTTTCCTTTCGGCGAAGTTGTGCGGCTTGGTACCAACGCACGCGTTGGTGGTCAGCCTTTCCAGCCCATTGAGGATTGATGGGGTCGCGCTCTTTGAGCAAGGACTCAACCTCCGTTTGGCTCATGTTTTCAAGCGCCCAAGCCAGAACGGCGACTTGTTTGCCCATGTCGTCAACGTAGTATTCGGCCGTGACCTTGTCACCCCAGAGCCTGTGCAATCGAACCAAGGTGTCTCCGAGAATGGCGTTGCGAGCCCGACCTACATGGAAGGGTCCGTTCGGGTTAGCCGACGTGTGTTCGATAAGCACTTCTCGTGGTTCATCGCGCCGCTGTCGAGTGTGTTGGCTCAAGACGCTGCGAGCAAGCCAGGACGGGGAGGCGGTGATGTTGAGAAAACCGTTCACCGCTGCGATCTGATGGATGGCCTCGTGTTTGGGTACCTCTGCACTCAACCGTTCGGCGATGGCAGCGGGTGCCATCCCCAGCGTCCTTGCAAACTGAAAACACGGGAGAGAAAGATCGCATGCAGGCGGCCATGCATGTTCGGTTGACGGTTGAAGCATGCGTCCGACCAAGCCTGAATCAACGCCAAGTGCTTCGACCGCCTTTTCAATCAGAGGCTGGATTTCAGATTTGAGCAACTTCATAGCTTCACCTCACATCATCGGATAGCGCAAAATGGCCGCCAATCCACCGAACCCCTGCATGAGTTGAGACCCCTCTTCTGTGTCCACTGAAATGTAAGTAACTTGTGAATTACTTTCCTCGGCGAGGGACGAAAGTGAATCGATGAGGGAATGGCTCGATAGCTCCTTGATGGCGTCGCCCGATGCGCCGCAAGAAGGGCAGGAAGGAAGCGCTTGCTGAGGGGTTAATCGTGCCTCCCAGGCTGCTTCAGAACCGTGCCTGCATTTCTTGCACTGCAGCGTAATGATGTTCCCCCGCAAGCCTTCTGAAATAAGCAGTGTATCAACCGCACCCCCCGTCAGGGCCTGTTTGATCATCATTTCACCATAGGTTGCTTTGGGATGAGCTCGAACCAGTTCCTCGAGAAATCGATTCATGACTTGACGTTCAGCATCCAATTCGATCTCACCCATCAACTGCCCTGCGTTTTCAACCAATTCTCGTACGCCAGATTCGTTTGAATAGCCAACGTCAAAGGTGGTTTTTGCAATTTTTTTGGTGATTTCGTGGTGGAAGTAATCGTTTTTGACAACAAAATCCTTTGTGGCTCCAGGACCACCGACGATGATGGCTTGGATGTTCTCCAAATGCGGCAGCCAATACGACGAGGCGTGTTCGGTTGCTCGCTTGAAAAAATTGTGTGCCGCTTCCTCGATCAGTCGTTCAAAACGTTGGGCTGATTGTCCACCTTGGCGGTGCTTGCCCATGATGTTGGACACGAGGTGCTCTTGGACATGAATTCGCTTTCCTGTGGCAATGCCGTACGCTGCTTCAGCACGGTCGATGACAAACAATCCATAGGATTTCTTGTCAACAAGCATTTCTTCAAGTTGAGTCAATTCAAACCTCGAGTCACAACGGTAGCGGAAGGAAACGAGTGCTTGCGGGGGTTCTTCAACGACGACGTTCACCATACGGCTTTTGTTGTTTCCAACAATGATGGAGCCAACAAAGATAGCAAGGCCATGTTCGCCGGGTGTTTTGAAGCGAGCGAGGGTGGAGATGGCCGATTCAATGGCCCCTTGGACGTTTTTCCGCGTTCCCTTGGATTTGATGTTGGCTGCCTGGCCGTGTTCATTTTGGAGCATGGACCTCGCATCCGAAACCTGCCGATCCGGTGGAATAATCAGCGTGACCAATTCCGTTCCAAAGCCCTTCATTTCTCGTAGGTCTTCTAGGGCGAGTTTGAGGCGCATGCGTCGTGCAGACAACTTGGCATCGTCTGACATGGTGCTCCCTCCTTTGCTGGGCTGAGGCGAGGCACTTCAAACCTCCCTCCGGTTCCATGCAGTTTGACGCTTGTGCGCTCTTGCTGAGGGATAGGATGAAGTCATGGGCGCGTTGAAGGA
>CAXHCG010000067.1:0-9113 GCA_964014905.1 uncultured Candidatus Poseidoniales archaeon
TACACTCGAACCTTCGTCGGCAGCGTCAGATGTGTATAAGAGACAGGAATTTTGAGGCCACACGTTTCTGTGAACACGTCATCGACTCGCCGGCACGAAGCCTCAATCCAGTGTTTCTTCTCGCTGAGCCTCAATCTGGATGCTCTCATCTACTCCACGCCACCGGCCAAGCACTCATCCGTCGTGGAGAAGGCCATGTCTTGCACATCTCTGCTGCGGACTCGGCCTCGGTGGACGGGTTGGATGCTCAGTGGCAAGATGCTTTGGCTGGGGCCATAGCGCTCTTGGTTGATGACATCCATGAGTTCGCCCAAAACCCTGATTGGAATCACCAACTTGGGATTCTTCTCGACCATGCCATCAACCTCGGGTTGCAGGTGGTAGTTGGAAGCAAGCTGCCCGTCGATGCGCTTACTCCCTCAAGGCTCAAGGACGTGCTCCGAGCGTCATCTGTAGCCCTTCTTGCCGCCCCTCAAGCACCGAGTTTGATGGAATACGCACGATGGCGCTGCACGCAAAAGAACCTCTTGGTTTCCGATCGACATTTGGCGCAACTGAGTCGAATGGCTCCCACGGGTTGGCGTGCGCTTGAGGGTAGGCTGGAACGGTTGGCCATGGCCTTCGAGCGGGGGGCCGTTCTGCTCGATCATGATGACCTCGACAGTGTGCTTGAAGGCACAGCGAACCCCGTCGATGATTTAGAACATCAACGCGTCGACGACCTTGCCCAACGCCTCGTAGGCGACGCCATGGATACGGTGTATTCCTCCCTGGATGTTGGAGGTGTTGACCTTCACAGCCCGCTCCAAGATTGGGCAGAAGATGCGTATGTTCCGCCCGAATGGGATGGCGAGAACATGGCAGCGGAAAGCACGGCACTGGAACAACGCCTTCGTGAATCCGTTGACCCCATTGAACCGGGACGACCATCGGTGTTGGACCTTCACGAGCGAGAAAAATACATTGTGAGGGCTCACGACCCGTTGAAGCGAAACGATTTGGGACGCACCGTTGACATGCTGGTGGACCTTGAAGAATCCATTGACGAACGGATGAATGCCTCAACGACACTCAGCGTGTCATCATCGCTTGAGCTTCAACACCTCGAAGAGCAGATGGTGGTGCTCGCACAGCGCGCCACGGAGGCGGACATTGACGAATTAATCACCATCGCCGATGAGTTGCGCTCCCTCGAGGAACGGCTCGTAGAACTCGACCCAGAACGGGGTCCTCTTCCTGCTTTTGATGAAGAACAAACCCGCGTTCGACGCACTCCGGCCAGACGGAAAAAACGAGCCAACGATTCCGACAACGGGGGCCTCGACTCGTACGTACCCGACGGTGACTGGAACATCGATGGAGAAGGCATTGAAGCCGACGACCTGCTTGCAGATGAACCAGCAAAAGTACGCGTCCGTCTTTCTCGCATTCACCCGCGCACCGTGTTGGTGGGTGAGGAAGAATGAGAGCGCCCTGGTTGATGGACGGCGTCCATTTTTCCTGCCAGGCAAATTGCGGAAGGTGCTGCGACCAACCGGGTGGGATCGTTTACCTCTCTCCCGACGATGCTCGCCGGCTTGCCGACCACGCCCAACTCACCGTTCCCGACTGGTTGGAACGGGACGCAGAGCAGACGTATGACGGGCGTTTCGTTTTGAAATTCGGGAAGAGGATGGGATCTGCATCCATCTCAATGAGCAGAAACAATGCAGCGTCTACGAAGTGCGCCCGCAGCAATGCAAAGCGTTCCCGTGGTGGGGTGAAAACCTGGCGACGGACTCTGAATGGAAGAAGGTAAAGTCGGAATGCCCGGGCATCGATGCAGAAGATGCCATCCTTGTGGATGGCCAAACCATACGGTTGAACATTTTTTCCGACCGGACCTCGACGAAAGGCTTCAGAATGTGGCCTCCGTCAAGAATTCGCTAGAAATGCTGGACTGGTGCGGTGTTGCTGGCCACACCGATTTTTTCAATGGTGCAAACGAGGAGCCGCATTTATACAGAACATGGATGTCGGTGAAGGCGAGGGAGAACACTTGACGCAAGATGAGCCAATCTTCACCGTCCACACCTCCAACCTCAATACCGGCCTTCGAGGTGTGCCTGTTGGAACGTGTCGAACCTCATTTGTTACTCCAACCGAAGGTGTCCACTACTGTGGCTATCCCATCGCTGAATTGGCCAATTTTAGCCCTGAGGACATCGTCTACCTCCTGTTCAACAAAGAATTGCCTACCCCTGAGCAATCCGTGGCGTTCAAGTCCGAACTCTGTTCAAGGGGACAAGTGCCTGAAAGTTTGGCCGCGGTGTTCCACACTCTGCCAACCGATGGGCACCCCATGGATTGGTTGAGCGTCGGCATTCACACCTTGGGCATGCTCGACACCACGGGAGACTGGCGGGAAGATGCGCTGAACCTCATTGCACGCATGCCGCGATTGATGGGTCTGCTTTTCCGAATCCGAGAAGGACGCGGCGTAGACATTCCCGAGGATGACCTCACAGGAAGCATGGTCCAGCGCTTTGTTCGAACCCTCGACATTGAGGGCGTGGACGATGACCTGATGGAGAAAATACTCTCGACCTACCTCGTCCTGCACATGGACCACGGTGGGGGAAACCTTTCCACATTCACGGAAAAGCCATCGCATCAGGTCATGCTACGGTGTACTCGTCAATGGCAGGTGCCATGAACGCACTGTCCGGACCGCTCCACGGCCGAGCGAACCAGTCCTGCTTGGAATTTGTCCTTCGCATTGGCACCAGCGACCCTGACGAAGTTGAAACCTTCGTCCGAAATGAACTCGCTGCCAAGCGTCCAGTGTACGGCTTTGGCCACGCCGTTCTTCGTGCAGAAGACCCACGGGCCACCGTACAGTTTGCGCTTGGAGAATCGCTGTGTCCCGACGATGAAAATTTCAAAATCATTCGTACACTTCGAGAGGTTGCACCACGGGTGTTGTCTGAAAACAAGAAAATTTCCAATCCAAACGCCAACGTTGACATCGCCAGTGGCGCTCTTCTCCACCACGTTGGATTTACCGACCCAACGTACTACACCACGTTCTTTGGTTGGGCGAGGGTTTCGGGCATCGGGGCCCAAATCATCGATGAGCGGTCGGTCATGCGGGGCGGAAAAGGGGCGCCTATCTACCGTCCAAAGTACATTGCAGAACAGCAAAAGCTGCGTCATGTCGAGTGAGGGTTCAACACTGGCCGGGACGTTTTGCCCGATCCTCGATGGCCGATCATCTTCGGTGCGGAGGCCGGTGGTGATGCATCTTGGTGCTTCATCAGTGTCGTCTCCACGTCCACGTCCCAGTTCCATCGTGTCGACCATTCGGTGACGAGCGTCCGGCGTCGAGAAGCATCGCACTCAGACCAGCACGGGGTGTCTTTTTCGAGTTCCAGTACCGCTTCTCGATGATGTTCGCGGGGTGTGTTTTCCAGCGTTGACCACTCGGTTTCAAGCAACGGACGCAGAGCGGGTTGCCGCCATCTTGCATGGCCCGATGGCAGCCATGTCAACGCTGGGTCAGCATGGTCGGTGAGCGCCGACATACCAGCACGGAGGAGTTGATGCTCAATGTGTGGCTTGGTTGGCCAGACGTAGGTTGGCATGCCCTTTCGAGCCTTGGTCAATCGTTCCAATGCCGGTCCGGTCAGCCCAACATGGCGGCCAAGCGGAAGGTGCCTCGTTGTGGTTTGAAAGTATTCAATGGCGCAAGGAAGCATGGCGCTTCCCTGGGCACGGTGTTGATTCACCAATCGCCGAAATGAAGTGGTGAGAAATTTTGGGAGAACCTGCATGCGTTGAGTGGTTCGGTTTCCGTAGGGCGGGATGTAGGGGATGAGCGCCGCCCACGGGCGCTGAGTATTGGAGCGCTTGGCCGAGGCAGGCATGCCGCGATGAAAGGCATAGAACACCGTGTTTTCTTTGGGTATACTCCGCTCATCCAAGGCGGCTTCTGCACGTTTCATCACCTTCGCAATGTGCTCATTGTGATGGTTTCGGCCAAAAAACCCCCCTCCTGTTGCACTTTTTGGGTGGGGCCGCTTAATCTCAATGCAGCCCATAGCCCCCTCGTCTCGCCAAGATTTGATGACGAGCGGGTCATCAAGGAAGGCTTCAAAACTGAGAAATCCGAACTCAACCAATTCCTCAAGGTTCCATTCCTCAAGCCATGAAGAACGGCCCTCAAGGTGCTGGTCTGGCACGGAGACGGTTCGGTCGTGGTGGACGACGAGTTGTTCGTCAGCCGTCAATCGGATGTCGAATTCAACCCCGTCGAACATGGAGAATGCATGCCGAAGGCTTTCAAGCGTGTTTTCAGGAGCAGCCTTCCAACCCACCCCTTCGCTCATGATGTCCGCTCGCTGTTGCCCCCCTCAAAGGTTGCCACGGCGACGCCCCGAATGGAGCCAATGCGTCAAGGAATCGTCCGAAGGCATAAAACCGCACTCCCTGACGCCAAACCATGGACCCTTACGATATCATGATGGGCATGATATTGGTCCTCACCCCAATCATCTGTTGGTTCTTTACCCTCCACCAGCCGGGAGAGCGAATCCCGTGGAGAAGGTGGGCTGATGAGTTTCATTCAAAGCGTTACTACCTGCATGCAATGGGTTATGTCGTCATCATTCGATGGAAATCCATCACCGACAAACTCAACGAACCCATGAAGACTCGAACGGGCCATTGGACGGATTGGGTTTACGGTGTTGAAGGTGAGTTGACGAAATGGGTGCAAGATGCGTTTCGAAACGATGCGCTCACGGAATTTTTGAATTTCCACTACCTCTTCGTCTACCTCTTTTTGATCTACGTCACGACGGTGTACTTTGCGTTCTCTGGCGACCGCGACATGACCGACAAAGTGACCCTCAACTATCTGTTAATTTACGCACTGGCCGTTCCGTATTACTTGTTCTTCAACGTCGAGGTCACGTCATCGTGGATTCCAGGCATGGATGCCCTGCTCTATCACGAGGGCTGGTACACGGTGTTCTACGCACTCCATGATCCGCTTGACAATGCGGTTCCGAGCCTCCATGTTGCCATTCCCTTCGGAATTTTGATGCTCAATTACCTGCACGTCAAGGAACGGGGAGGAACGCTCCGAGAGTGGCGGCATTGGCCGTATCATTTCTTCGTCCTCATCAACACGCTTCTGTTTATTTTCACCATCATGTACCTGGGCATTCACTGGTTCATTGACATCCCCCTCGGCATTCTCATCGGGAGCATCGGTGCCTTGTTCATTCACCATCTGCAACCACGCCTTCGCAACGACCACGGACCCGTGTTCAAGGGCATTGACCGCGAAAAGGTACGTCGCCATATCCTAGTGGAAGGCGTCGTCATGTTGGTGTTGTTAACATGCATGCTGATGGCGGTAAACTATCAAGAAGAACACATCGACGAACGCGTGTCATTCCGTCTCGGTGAAGGCGATAGCACCTTCGAAATCGTGCAAAAATTCGATCCTGGAAGCATGGTTCAATCAAACATCAGCAACCTAAACCACAATTCCACTCTTGAAGTTGTGGTGGTGATGGTTGAAACGAGTGTCCCCGCTATGGAGACCGGTCAAATCAATTGGAGCGTCATGAAAACACTTGGCGAGCACGACACCGTGGCTCCTCAAACCACGTTAAGTTTGAACATCACCTCTCCAAAAATCTACCATTTTATCGTGATCCACTACGGTAACGCAAGCGCAGATGAACCGGTGATGGAGGTTCGGATTCTGAACGATTACGGCGACGACAAAATGGGCCAAGCCATCTTCCTCAGCCTTCCGTCGTTGTGGATGACCGGCTTCGTGGTTTATCGTCTCTATCGGCTGAAGAAAGAAGGCAGAAGTTGGATTGATTCTACACCCTCATATGTGTGGGCCTCGTCCCCGTCGTCGGACGAAGAGGCGTAGACGCATGGTGCAAGAACCCATCCAGGCCACTGTTGAGCGTTTGGCTCAATCCTCCGGTGGGCAAATCTTGGCTTCGGCACGTGAGGGGCTTCGCCGATCGGTGAACATCTATGTTGGATTGTTTCTTCTTGGCTTCATGATTTCGTTCCCCCTAACGAGTGAATTCATCGCTTGGTTGGTTGATGAACATCGGTTGCCGGATGACGTTGAGATCATCGTTATTTCGCCGGTTGAATTTCTCTTCCTCCAATTGCGCATTGCCGGATACGCCGGCTTGACGCTCATTTCCTTGATGCTTGTCTCCCAAGTTGCCCTTCATGGTCTGCGCCACAAGGCCGTTCAAGACCGCCTCAGGGAACTGGACGTCAACCTCCCAAAACCGGGTCCACGCTTGCTCTTGGTCATTGGCGCAGCCGTTCTCTTGATGTTCATTGGGGCTGTTTATGCCTGGTACGGGCTCATACCGTTGCTCCTGGACTACCTCACAACGGACGCACAACAAGCCGGGTTGTCGACCGAGTGGCGATTGTCGAATTATGCAGGATTCATCGTCAACCTCGTTTCTGCCTCTGCCATTGGCTTCCAAGCTCCACTCATTACCACGCTTCTCCTTCGGTCAGGGGCTGTTTCAAGAGAACAATTTTCTTCATCCCGACGCGTGATATGGTTTGGGGCGTTTGTTCTTGGAGCCTTTATGTCCCCGCCCGACCCACTTTCGCTTTTCCTCGTGGCGATGCCGATCATTCTTTTGTTTGAAGCAGCCATGTTGGTCGACCGACTCATGCGTCGGACAGCCTAGCGTCCAGGGCCGATCTCTGCAGCGGCATGTTTCCCGGTCGCGCTTGCCATGACAGCCCGTGGAAGTCGGAACCCACCGTAATCGTCATCCCCTTGGCAACCGCCTCGCTCATCAATTCATGCCGGTAGGCATCCGTGTGGCTTCGGTGGACCGCCTCTACTGCATCCACGCCAAGTTCAGCGAGTCGCTGGACGAGGGTCGTCGTTGGAACACCGTAGTAAAACGGATGGGCAAGAGACGTGAACCCGTTCGCTGCTCGCACGGCGTTGACAGCATCTTCAATGGTGGGTTTGAGGTGCGGGACAAAGGCGGGCAAGCCGTCCCCAATCCATGTCTCAAACGCTTCGAATTTTGACGACACATAGCCGTGCTCGACCATCGCCTCAGCAAGGTGAGGTCGGCCAACTGAACCGCTCGCTCGGCGAGCCACGTCTTCGATATCGACCGGCATGCCAAGTTCCGTTAGCCGTGCACACATCGCCTTCATTCGCGGTAGGCGCCCGTCTTGATGTGGGGCAAGCCACGCCTTGAAATTAGCCACTTCTTTGTCGTTCGTTCCAGGTTGATGCGCCGGAAAGTAGGCCAAGAGATGCCATGAAGCAGAAGCTCGTTCTCTGCCAATGGATTTGAGGTACCGTTGGTCCGGTTCAAGAGCAGGCTCACACGTAATTTCTACACCGGGCACAAAACGCATTCCGAACGAGGCCGCTGCTTTGGCCGCCTCGTACCACCCCGAGGTGGTGTCGTGGTCGGTCAGCGACCAGGTCCTGACTCCCTGCCCGTGCATCAATTGGGCAACCTTCTGAACGGGATGCTCTCCATCGCTGTGCAGCGAATGCGAATGCAGGTCCAAGGTTTGCGTCCACATGTATGTTTCACCAAGTCGGGTTCTTTTCAATCCTCGTCTCTAAAACAGGTCGTCCAAATCTGGGAGTTCAGGGAGCGTGGATGCTTCCATTGGTGAAGCGTTGGATGCTTCGCTCGAAAACAAATCACTGATGTCGGGCAGGTCCAGTGCTTCGGGAACAACGGTGGTGGATACAGGTTCCAATTCATCGTCAGCGAAAGGCAACTCCTCCAAGTCTGGCAGGTCGGGGGCTTTCCCAACGGCTGATGATGTGCTGCTCGTTTGGGTTGGTAAAGGGACACTGGCCACGCCTTCGGTCACAAACACCCGGTTGGTGTCCAGGGCTGGAGCGATGTTTTCCTTTTGAGCCGTTTCCTGTTTCCTAACGGGAGAAGGGTCGGGTTGGACTGCGGGGCTCTCGAGGTTTTGTCCAGTTTTTTCAATGTCCGGTGCGGCTTCCTGTGGCAGGAGGTTGGCGTTGTTGGCTTCTTCAATGGCTTCCATCGTTCGTTGAACAGATGCGCCGAATTCGCCACTCGCCAAGGTGTTGATGGCTGAATGAACTTCCGTTTGGTCAGCGGTGCGTTGCTCGCCTAGGATGCTGTTCAAAATCGAGGCCGTCGTTGGATTCACCTGGGCTTGCGCTTGTGATGCATGGGGTGATGAGGGGCGGTCAAACCTCTCCTGGTCGCGGTGTGCTGGTGACGATATGAGTTCTGGAATGGTTCGCTCCTTATTGGCCATGTTGCCAAGAAGAAGGAGGATCGGAACGGCGGCTAAAGAGGCCCCTTCCTCGAGTGTGAATCCCGTTTTACCAACCACATTGAGAACCAAATTCAACGCTGTTAGCAGAACGAGAACGGCGGCTGTCAGTGTCGCAAAAGCCGCTAAGCGAGGTGCTCGTGGATCGTGGACCACGGTTGTAGCAGAGAACGCCCGTTTCTTATGCCTTCGTGTTTGCGGTCAGCATCATTTCTGCTGCACGGACCGTGTTTTCCATCAGCATAGCGATGGTCATCGGGCCGACACCTCCCGGCACCGGAGAAAGCCAACTGGCCTTTTCTCCGACCTCAGGGTGGACATCACCAGCAAGTCTCCATCCACGATCTCTGGTGGCATCGTCCACGCGGTTGATTCCCACGTCGATCACGATGGCTCCGGGTTTGATCCACGATGAGGTGACCATGTTTGGACGACCGACGGCGGCGACCACGACGTCCGCCTCACGACAAATCGCTTCGGCGTCGGATGTTTTCGAGTGAACCACGGTGACGGTCGCATCCGCCCCTTTGGCAGCCAACAAGAGGGCGGCAGGCATCCCAACAATTCTCGAGCGACCCAGCACAACCGCCCGTTTGCCTTGGAGGTCGATGTTTGCCCAGCGCAACATTCGCATCACGCCGCTTGGCGTGCAGGGAAGCATCCCGTCGGTTCTCCCTTGAACAAGACGGCCCAGGTTTTGCGGGTGGAAACCATCAACGTCCTTTGAGCTGTCTCTTATACACATCTGACGCTGCCGACGAAGGTTCGAG
>CAXHCG010000068.1:0-9023 GCA_964014905.1 uncultured Candidatus Poseidoniales archaeon
CCTCATCGAGTTGGCTGCCCTCCAAGCTGCTATCCAAACCGGAGACATGGACCGTCTTGACTTTCCTCAAAACTGCCTTGATGTGGTCGCTCAATTCATCATTGGTTTGGTTATCATCAACGAACTTGACATCGACGAGGCGTTCGAGGTCATCGTCAATTCCTGGTCGTATCGAAATTTCGAATACGATGATTTTATCGAAGTTCTTGACATGTTGGAAGAAGAACGGCGAATATGGATCGACTGGGAGGAGAACATTTTCGGAAAACGTGGGTATTCGAGAATGATTTACTACACCAACATCGGGACGATCGCCCCCGACAATTCCTACCTTGTGTTCAACGCAGAAGGATCCATTCTCGGAAAATTGTCCGGTTCCTTCGTATCGAATTTACGCACCGGGGACGTTATTCTCCTCGGCGGTTCAACTTACCGGGTGACCAACATCCAAGGAACTCGGGTGAACGTAACCAGCGTTACGGGTCATCGACCCACGATTCCGTCTTGGTCGGGAGAAGCGAGGAGCCGCAGTCGCGAGTTGTCACAAGCCCTTCTGGATCTTATCGGACACTGCATCGTTGCCCTGCGCAGGGAACAAGACCCGCGCTTGTTGCTTCGAGATGTTTACGGCCTGTCCAACGAGGTATCAAACGCCATCGCTCGCCACTTGGAAGAGCACTCATTGGATTCCTTCCAAGTCCCTGATTCTCGCCGAATCCTCGTGGAACAAGTGATTTCGGGATCCTTCCCAACGTACATGATCACGACCTGCCGAGGACGCGGGTTCAACACCGCTCTGGGCTACTTTATGGCTGGCCTGGCAGAATCCAACAACATCGCTGTCATTGAGATGTCCTTTGACGAAAATGGCCTCCTGCTCAAGACGTCTCAGGAAGTGGACCCGGGTGCCATGTACACGGCCTTCCAAGAAAACAATCACCTCGATGTGATTGAACGGTACATTATCAACACTCAAATTTTCGCCAAACGCTTCAGAGAGGTTTCCGGCCGCTCGTTGATTATCCCCAAACGCATGGGGGCAGAAGAAATCAGCCCTCAACAGTTCCAACAACGGGCAGAAGCCCTGCTTCAGAAGCACCGAACGATGGACAGCAGTCTGCTGATGCGGGAAGCCAAGAGCGAAATCATGTTTGGCGACATTGACCTTATCGGTCTTGAACATTTCCTGACGGCTTGCGTTTCAGGCGACGCCCGTATTGTCCACACCAAGGTGGTTGTGCCCTCTCGACTTGGTATGTCGCTATTCATGTCCGCCTTTGAGGACTTGATGTCGATGAAGACACGGGCCTTTTTGGTCAAAGACATCGACCCGTCCATTCTGCAGCGGTTGCTCGGTACGCGTTCGTTGGCCACTGAACTATCAAGCGAACAGCTCGCCACCTACTACGCTGACAAGGCACCTGCTCCCACCAACGCCAAGGAATTGTTCCGTCTCATGAGCCATGGCGGAGGTTTGGACCGTGAATTTAACAACCCGCTCTACAAAGAGAAGTTGGCCAATGTCCCCCTCGAGACAATTCGCGGGTGGGTCGAAGAACTGTGCCATGCAGGCCAAATTACAAAACTTGACGGAACAGGTCAAGATGAACTCGATGGGAAATGGTTTGCCCCCTACATGGCCGAAATTCATGGCACGTTGGGGTGCCTTGCCGTTGCTGGTGGCAAAGACATCGAAAATTTACTTGAGTTGCACACTTCTGGATTAACGTACAAAATAGCAACGTCCTTTGAGGGAACCAAACCGATCTCTTGGGAGGAGCGTTCACTCGGCGACCCGCAGGAAGCGTTGCGTGTAAAAGTCATTGAAATGCTCGGTTCGGAAGGTCCGAAGACCTCGGAAGAAATGGTTGAACGGCTGCCATTCCCTCAATCGCTCATTGAGCGTTCTCTTCATGAGTTGGAAGGTAGAAACGTCATTTCGGTTGGATTCTTTATCCAAACAAACGATGCAGAATACATTCTGAAAATCGATGAACACCGGTTGACCGGTGGCGAAGAAGAAGTGGTTGAATACCGCTGGATCCAGAACATGGTGCTGGACAAATCGTTCAAGCAATACGGAGACAGTTTCACGGCCTTCAACGAACACGTCTTGTTCCAAAAGCAACAGGAGTTGTTGTACCGCGTTGACGAATTTGCATTCAATGATTGGACCGATGTGCAACTTGATTCGGATGTGATCATGGGTCGATTGCTGCACAACCGCATTGGATACACGACAAAAAGGAACATTTCCATGTTGCTCGGACTGAAACCTGAACCCTGGGTTGGTCCCATGGAACAGGAAATTTTGACAAAAATTCCACCCGGAGAAAACGTCACTCGTCAGGAAATCATGCACGGCTATCCGAAGGGTGATGAACACAAATCCCTTCAGCGTGATCTAAAAAATGCTCTTAGCAACCTGGAACGCCAAATGCTTGTTGTCAAGCAGTTTGAAGAAGTCGCCGGACGTCGTCGGCGCCTTTCCTTGTTTCATCGTGTTGAAGGCGTCTATCCACCCCTGTCCTTTGAAGATGCTTTGGAAGAAGTCGTTCGGCGCATGGGCCCTGTCAAAGCAAGCACGCTGCGTTTCTATGTGTCTCGCAGCTTTGAAGATTTGACCATCGCGTTGATGAACCTCGAGAATGAAGGAAGAATTTCGAAAGTGATGGCTCTGGTGCCAGAACCCGAGGCGTTCTTCTGTGCGCCGGATGAGGTAGACGAATTGATGCGCCCTCGCCGAGAAGACAGAACTGTTCGCATCCTCACGCAGTCCGATCCCTACGTTTCTCGTTTCATTTGGGAAGTTCGAAGCGTGTTGGACCGTGGATGGTATCTTCCAATTTTCAAGGGTGTTGACCCCATTGGAAAGGTGTTGATGTTCAAGGTGAACGATTACCTTGAGATCAAAGACTTGCATGTTCCAACGGCCTACCTCGAAGAATTTTGCGAGGCTTTTGGTGTCTTGTTGGAAAACCATGCGGCTCAACTGGTTGATGTTTCCGTTCTTTCAAACTTCAACAGCGAACCCATCACGTCCATTGACGCCACCACACGGGCGGCTTTGGAAGGCATCGGCTTCAAACTGACAGGCGAACGGATGATTCGTGGCGCAGTGGTTGACCCGCAGCCTCGAGAGATCGCCGAGCGAGCTCTCTTCCACAAGCACCACCTGCACCAGTCCACACGTCATGAAAACGAAATTTTAGCCCTCAAACAAGTGGACGAGATTCGGGATGATTTCGCTCTCCGTGGTCGCAGTGAGCTCTACCGAGTGGACCTCAAGAGCATGGCGAGCGCCCACCGCCTTCATCAAGGAATCAATTTGCGAGGTCATCAGGTTTGGGCCTCATTCGAACATTTCCAAGAAATTCTTGCGATTCGCAATCAGCCGGCTGATGAAGAACTTTGGGACATCGTTGAATTCTTTAGCAGTCACTCCGATCCGAACCTCTTCAAAGAGCGCCACGCCTTATCGCAGGCCGAATTCAGGAAATTGGTTCAACCTTTGATTCGAACCGGTCATATCGTTCAAGATTTCAGAGGTGGATTCCGCAGTGTATTCGTTCCCAAAGACGTTGACCGTGCCGAATTGAGAAGGGAATACATTCGGAAAATGGTTGAAAAGTTCCCCGTCATCACGCTGCGCCAACTCACTCAACTTGCTGGGCCATCGTTCAAACCCGAGGAGCTTAAGGCGGTCTTGAACACGTTTGAGGAAGATGAAACGCTCATCAAGGGATTTTTGATCGAGGATTTCCATCAGGTGTGCTGGGGGCGCAAAGAACTGTTGAAGGAAGCGAAATCAATTCCTTCAATTCGTGATTTTGTACTTCCGCCATCCGACCCGATTGCCCCGTATTTTGCAGACATCATGAAAGAACGGTTTGGATTTGGTTCCGCTTACCTTGTTTTCAGAAACGCTGAGCCTGTGGCTGCGTTCAAGGCCAACACACGCAACAAAATCATCGACGTCAAGGACTATGAAGGCTCTGAAAAAGCATGGCGCATCGTCAAGGAATTTGCATGGGAACACCAAATGCCACTCCAAACAGAGTTGCGGATTGGTGGGAAAAAGCTCCAATGACGGATGTCCGTGTTCGCCGGGGTAATCTTCATCACCGAGCGAAAATGAAGACCATTCATGAACCACTCATGGTTCCAACGGGCCGTCGTTCAATTTGATGCCTTGGCAGGAGGGTTTGGCCCGCAAGCCATCTTGTCAACGGCCTTTCTCCCAATGTTCCTCGGGGGGTTAATGCTTCTCAGCTTGCTCGATGACGGCTGGAATTGGGCAGTGGCTGGCGCAGGGTGCGTACTGCTCATCGCAGGCCTCTCAATCCTCATCCTGTACGGCGTTAATGGCTATCAAAAAATCAAGTTGGAAAGGGCACATGAACAGGGCTCAAAGCGAATGAACTTGTGATGGCTTGTGGCATTCCCGCCTGCCGAATCAGCGAACCATGTTTTTGATATAGGAACTCAGCGTGGACAGACGCATGAACAGAGCCGTTCTCTTGGTCTCAATATTCCTCTTAAGCCTCTCTGCACCGATGTTTTCCACTGTCCAAGCGGATGAATCTGATGAGATGGGCGTGCTTCACACGGCCACCAATCCGAACAACAACAACACGTACCATTTGTTGTCTGCTTCGTCCTGGGAAGACGCCGCCTCCTTTGCCCGTTCGCTGGATGGCTTCCTTGTCACGGTCGACGATGAAATCGAAAACTCATGGCTCTTCGATACCTTCGCCTCCTGGGACAACCAGTCTCGCCATCTGTGGACTGGACTGTCCGACGCAGATGAAGAAGGGTTCTATCGCTGGCACGATGGTACACCCTTCCTCTACCGAGATTGGGGAGAAGACCAACCTTCGGAAGGTGGGGATGAGCACTATGTGCACATTGCGAGCACCAACATGGGCAACATCATGCCCGGAACTTGGAACGACCTCGAAAACGACCCACAATACTTCCCTGTCTACGGCGTGGTGGAAATTGGCCCCGGTGCAGACTATGCCCTTCGATTTGACGGAGAAAGCGACCATGTTGTCATGGACCATGACGACGGTTTGGACATGACCAACATGACCCATCTTGAGGTTTCGGCCTGGGTGCATCCTTACTCGCTTGATGGAAATCAGTTCATCGTCATGAAAGGCGATTACGGCTGGGGCCTCTACCTGCACGATGATCAGGTCGCCTTTTCCTCGGAGTACAGTCTCTCACAACATCCGGTTTCCAATGGCACCGTTGCAGTTGACACCTGGACGCACGTCCAAGTCAACGTCGTGGTTGGCCAAGGATTCACGTTTCACATCAACGGGGCCGAAGCCGGCTTCGTCGCCGACGAGGATGCCTCAATCCCTCTTGGGGACTTTGGTTCCAACGATTGCTACGAGACCGGATTGGACTGCGATGAATTGTACATCGCTCGGATGGGAGCGGGGTGCGATTGCAACCATTTTGAGGGCGTGATGGACAACATCACGGTTCGCGCCGGGACGAATGCGGGTTCGCTTGAGGAACGCATCCACTTCGATTTCCCTGAAGGTGAAGGTGACGAGACGTGGGACGCATCCGACGAGCGAATGGCCTCCATTGAAGGCGCTGACTGGGTCATGCCCGACGGAAGCATTGTCGCCCAAGCAGTGGAATTGTTCATCGACGACAGCTACGAACTCGAATTTGCAGCCGAGGGCGATACCCTGCTGTTCTTTGTTGAGGTTGAGGAGTACACCCGCGAATTGTTCTGGTCTTCCTATTCACTCAAATTCGATGATTTTGAAGAAGCCACTGAATACACACTCTATGCGCAAACGGACGAAATTCCTGACGAATGGAACCACGACACGGAAACCGTTGGAGAGTGGGGTTTTGTCTTTGAATCATGGTCGTGGCCCGAGGTTGGTGTCCTTTGGTTCACGGTGATTTTGGAGACGAACGTTGAGGACTTGTTGATTGAACTTGAAGCCGATATGGCCGACCCTCCTCCCACACTTGACGACATGATTGAACTCAAGGAAAGCATACCTGTGACCAATCAGGAGGTGAACGGAAATTCGTTCAATAACGGAGACGTGAACCTGAATTACTACTACGTCAACGTCACCCAACCGCTTGCTGACTTGCGCGTCAGAACCTACGATGGTCAAGGAAACGTGGACATCGGTATTTCCTACTACAGCCCACCAACGCCGACGTTTTGGTGGAGTGAGGAACCGTTTGATGGCGACATGGAAGATGACGGTAAAGATTCAGTGGTCGAAATGGAAACATGGTCAACGGGGCCCGGAAACGAAGAAGAGGTGCATCTCTTCGATCTCGAAGAGGGCCTCTACTACATCACGGCCTACAGTTTTAGAAATGCCAGAGAATTCACCATAGTGGCGGACTTTGTCTATCCTCCGGAAAACGTTGACCCGGACGATGCCATCACCCTCACGCCCGGCGTTGAGTATGGGTTGCTGAGTGGGTACGAGGGCCTTAATCAATACTTCAAAGTCGAGGTTCCACAAGGCACAGAGCGTCTTGTTGTTGACCTCAACGACGGGGCCGGAGACGCCTCCCTTTTCATGCGCCTCGACCAAGCACCCACCACGGCCACGTACGAACACCATTCCACGTCGGAAGGAGCCAACGACCGCATTGCGTTCAACGATCCCACACCCGGTTGGTGGTACATTCTTTTGACATCGGAATCAGCCTTCACCGGTGTGAACATCGTCGCTGAATTTGCTGATCGGTACGTTTGGGACTACGATGGAACACCCATACAACTCTACAACGATGAACCGCTGGATGGCATCAACGTGGCCAAAGGTGGGCAAATTTCATTCTTTGCCGACCTCGAGGTACCCGGCGACATGTTTTGGCTCGAGACCTACGGAGGCTCAGGCGATATCGTTCTCTCCATTGAAGGTCGACAGTATGAACTTGAATTCCAAAACGGCGGAGGGCGCCCAGGACCCGGGGCCGGTGTTGAGACCGTACCGATTGATGTTGACGTGATGAGTGGAAAAGAGGGAACAAACCACAAGATGAGCGTTGAACTCCCACTCAACGGTCAAATGGACATCACCATGACCGGCATCAGCGAAGCCGAGGAAATTTCCATTGTCGTCCGGTGGGATGAGAGTGAATTCCCCGTTGAACCGGTGGAACCGATTGAACCGGTTGAACCTGAGGCTGTCGAATCCTGCACCGATGTCGCCACTGAAATGTTTGAAGAGGCCGACGTCGATGGCGATGGCGTTTTGGATGAACGGGAAATCAAATCCGCCGAGATTCCGGACGACGAACAAAAAACGGCCGACATCAACAAAGACGGCGTGCTCGAATACCGAGAATCGCTTCAATACCTGTGCACATGCGACAATGAACTCGCGTTGGTGTTTGATGCCTATGCGTTAGGTCGGGACGACGTTTCATTGGAGGCGATGGAAGAACATCCTTGGTCCAACGAGTACGACTTTGAATCCATCAACATCAACAACGATGAATTCATTGACGAGCAAGAGATGGAGTTGTTGGTTGTTCTCTGTGAAACAACCTACGATGCCTTTGATGGAGACGGGGATGGAGTTCCCGACATCGACGACGCTTTCCCGG
This sequence comes from uncultured Candidatus Poseidoniales archaeon, assembly GCA_964014905.1. Classification (GTDB taxonomy): domain Archaea; phylum Thermoplasmatota; class Poseidoniia; order Poseidoniales; family Poseidoniaceae; genus Poseidonia. The sequence goes on from CAXHCG010000068.1 coordinate 7,615, forward strand.
AAGATCCAACCGAAACCAAAGACACCGACGGCGATGGAGTTGGTGATAATGCCGACATTGTGGCCAGTGTTTCCAACGACATCATCTATGCTTCTGCCGGTGCAATGGTGCTCATTCTTGCCGGTCTCTTGCTCGGCTTCCTTCGAACAAACCGGGGGTCGGATGAGGAAGAGACCATGTGGGACGGCGAGGACAGAATGGCTGAAGTCATGCTGGGGGATACGTCCGAGATGCCTGATTATCAAAAAGAAGAGGTCGCTTTGCCATCGATGCCTGAACTTACGGATTCACAAGAATTTCAACGTTCAAGCGTTGAGAATGTCTTCTCAGTTGAAACCACCAAGGCGCAGCCTCCAAGCGAACTTATGGGCATGATGCTTGACGGCATTGAAACCATTGAATTCCCAACCGGAAGCGGCGATGTTTGGGTCAGGTCTTCACCTGACGACCTTTGGTTGCCAAAGGAATGAGTTCAGAAGAACTCATACGCTTCGTCTGGAAGGGGCAATTGCCTCTGTAGTGTAGTGGATATCACCCCGGCCTCCGGAGCCAGGAACCCGCGTTCGAATCGCGGCAGGGGCGCTCAATTCAGAACAAAACCTTCCCAGCGACGCATGTATTCAATGAAGGTTCCACTGAGGGCTACACTTTCCAACCACTCTGCACTTAACGGCGGGAGAGCTGGTTCTTCCGCCCCCTCTTGAAGGGAGGATGGCCAGTTCGGATGGGCAATTCCTGCTCGAGCAACGCCGATGAACTCGGCCCCTTGACGGATGCCTTTGCTTGCTTGTTGTTTGGTCCAGATGCCTCCGGTGGTGATCAGCGGGAGAGTTGCGGGCATGTATTCTCGAAAAACAGTGGTGTAGGACCGTTGTGTACCACAGTGCAGTCCGGTTTTTTCGATGTCCCAACACGACACGTGAATGAAATCCAGTTCCATTGAACAACACAATCTCAGTGTTTCCAAAGAATCCTCAAAATTCATTCCGCACGAATCCAGTTCGGGCGAAAGACGGACTCCAACGATGAAACTGGACGAGGTACAACGACGAACCTCTCGTACAATTGATTCGAGAAACCACGTACGTTTTTTCTGGTCACCTCCCCAATCGTCAGTGCGCCGGTTCGTTCCTGCTCCGAGAAATTGAGCGATGAGGTATCCGTGTGCTCCATGGAGCTCAACGCCGTGGAAACCGGCGTCTTCACACCGCTTTGCAGCGGCACCAAACGCCTCGATGACCTCCCATATCTCTTTCTCGTCCATGGCTCTGCTGCTCCCTTGACCCCGACCCAATGGATTAACGGAGGCCGATTTCGGTTGAAGGTGCGTGATGGATTCCGGAGCCCGCATGCCGCCGTGGAACAGCTGGGCGAGTCCGATGGCTCCATGGCGTTGAATGGATGATGCA
>CAXHCG010000069.1:0-8996 GCA_964014905.1 uncultured Candidatus Poseidoniales archaeon
ACCCCGTCATCGTAGGCGTACCGATCGTAAACCATGCTGTGTGGGATTCGTTCTCGGTCCGATTCCTCAAGCGTGGTCAAATTTGTGACCGTGATTCCAGCAGAAGAAAAGGCGTAGATGAAATCGCCCATGAAGATTGACCGACGTATGTTCCGGTCGTCCCACCATGACCGCTCTTCTTCAGCTTCGTAGAGCGATGAATGGTTCACTTCCCCGTACATTGAAAGCGTCCCATCGGATGAATTTACTTCGACCAACATGAGTTTCGAAACGTACTGATAATCCCAGGTGTCTGGCGTAGGTTCAACGTACCTGTACGTGGAAAGTGGAACGGCGAGCATTGATTTTGGCGCCCAGTACTGGAACGCTTTGGATTCATAGCTTGCTTCGGACCAGGACCACGTCCACGCGTTCGCTTGATCCTCAGGAACCGGTGATAAACGTAGGGCAGCGGCCTGTTGGGGGTTGGCCGGATCGGCAATGTCAAACAGCGAAATTTGAGTCCCTGACCAGTCCAAGCCCGTTCCATCCTCGTTTGCTGGCCCAAGTCCGATGGTGAGCAAATGGTCTCGAGAAAGCGGATGAATGTAGGTCGAAACGCCCGGCACTTTCAGTTCGCCGAGAATGGTTGGATTGGTTTCATCGGAAACATCGATGACCCAAAGCGGATCAATCTGTTCAAAGGTAACGATGTACGCCCGGTCTCCATCAAATCTCGCACTCCAAATTCGCTCTCCCGGTGCAATGCCGTCCACTTTACCTGCTTCCACCAAACGCTGCTGCTGGGTGTCCACGTCCATCGAACGCACAAGCGCCACAAGTTGAGAGGACATTGGTTCTGGTTCGTCCATCCACCAGCGGCCCCACTGCCCTGTGGTGGTGGCAACCCTCAGAACACCTTCGTGTTCCGAAAGGGCAAACTGATTGAGAACGGTTCCTGAGACGCGCCCCGACCCCGTGTAGAGGGTGGCGTCGGGTGCGCTGATGTCAAAGGTGTGGAGATTGGTCATTTCGTTCACGTCTTCATTGCCCCAAAACCACCATGGTTTGAAGGCGGTTTCAGCCAGCACAAGCACATCGGCAGAAGCGTAGACTTGCGGATAAGCGCCCACGATGTGGTCCACTTCATAGTCAAAATCGGAGGATGAAAGGTCAAGAGAGAAGATGCTGGTAATCCCTCGGTTCATCCCGTCTTCTGGAGCGACGAACTCGCGGCATGCATTGTCGGCCATACCGTGGACGCTGACATCTCCTCCACTGTATTCGTAGACTTGTGGAATCAAATCGGCAAGGGCAAGGGAATCCAACACCTGGCGGTTGCGAACCATGGTTTCGTAAGCAATCTTTTCACGGATCTCAAGTTGGAGCGGGTCGTCTTCATCAAGGCTCCAATATCCGATGGGAAACTCAAGCCACGATTGAAGGCCTCGAAGGTCCATGGAAGCATGCGACACGGTCCGCACCGTTCCATTGACTTCACGTGCTGTGATGTAACTCCCTTCGATGAACAGTTCTCGTTCAATGTCCGGCTGGCTTCGGTTGGTGATATCAAACACGGTGAATTTGGTGAGGCTGCTGGTGCGCCACGTCTTGTAATTTCCATCCCAACCCATGGCGTCAACAACGGGGTGATTCCGGTCAATGGCCCAAGGACTCACTCTGGAAATGACGACGAGTTGGTCGCCATCAAGCATCATGGCCACCGGCGTACCCGACAGCGAAACGTTGGACGCAGCCTCAAGTTCCCCAAACTCCGGCACGCCGAAAATATGGAGGTGGGTTCCCTGGATGTAGTAGATGTGATAGCCGTCGGTTTTCAAGAAATCAGCCTCGTCGACACCGGCTTCCTGATTGTTGGTGCCAGAGAAGTCTTCACCCTCGACGCGTGGTGGTGCTGTGGTTCGGGTTTGTGCGCTGTCACTGCCTTCGGCAACGGCTCCATCCGCCAGCGCAACATCGCCTCCTTCCGCCAACCCAACGCCGTAGAAATAGGGGTTTGAAACGGCCTGAAGAAGTAGGATTCTGTATTCCTCCTCGATGGAATCCTTCAACGTCTTCTCAAGGTCACTGCAATCGTCGTAGGTGTACAATTGGGGGCTCGCCACGCTTCGAGCAGCGATGGTTGACCAGTCATCTGGAAGCACCACATCGGGCACCTCGACGTTTTCGGTTGCGTTGAGGCAGCCGCCCAACAGCATCGTCAAGCAGAGTCCGATGGCAATGATTGGTTTTCGGTCCATGCGCAATGTTCACCGTGGTGTTGATATTAACCAGTCGGTCAATCCGCCCGTCGATGAAACGAACAGCGGCATCACACCGGCAGCATGCCCTGTTGGTAAGCATAGCCAGCCGCTCCGGCCACGGCACCAACAATGACCAACAAAAGGAGGCGCTTCTTGCTTTTCGTTGGCCTGGCGGCCTCCGATACGACCGGAACGACGACGGGAAGTTCCGGCAGTTCACCCAGAGGCGGCAACCCTCCCAACGCCGGAAGGGGGAGGGGCATGGTCAACGGACCGGCGTCTTCTTCGATTTGGACCCGGTCCGGGTACAACGCATCGAGGTCTTCTAAACCGGGTGATTCGGGAATGGGCCCCAGAATCTTGGACCATGATGACTCAAGGCTTTCTCCAGAGATGGGCTTTTGCAACCAAGTGACCGCTCCAGCAGAGAACGTTGCGTTTCGGGCAAGTTCAGCCATGCGTGTTGGAGCAACGAATACAATTCGGCTCTCGCCGCCATGTTCCCGCATTTCCAACGCGGCGAGGTGGCCATCAAGGGACGGAATGTCGAGTGAGAGGACCACAAGTTCGGGATCAAGACGGATGTAATCGTCAACGGCTTGATCGCCGTCTTCGCAGACCTCAACGTTGAAATTTCGTGTCTTGAACAAGTTGGATAGCCGCATTGAGGACATCGGATTGTTGTCAACGATCAGCACCGTGGGTGCAGCGTCATCGTCAATTTCCGTGACCAAACCCATGCCAATCAATCCAATGCAACGAGCGATGACTCATCAAACAACCGCTACTCTTCCTCGCCTGCAGCTGCAGTTGACAGGACTTCAACCGGACCGTCTTGCGGTTGGGAGAAGGTTTCTCGAATCACTTCGCTCTGAGCCTGTTCCTCCTCACGTTGGCGGCGACGTTGAGGGGCTTGTGTAAATTGCATTTGCAGTTCACTGATGACGGCTCGGAGCATTTGAGTTTCTTGCTCGTTTAGATTGCCGTCCGTTTTTCGTTGAAACATGCGGAGCACCTCGATGCCTTCTCGTGCCTCCCCCATGTTGTAGTGAAATGCCCCGGATTGATCGGGCAAATAACCCATCTGAAGCAGCGTGGAGCGTTGAAGCATCTGCATCATTTGAAAGAAACGTGCAGAATCCTCGTCAGCAAACATATCGGCCATGAAACGTGGACGGGGCGGGGGTTTTTGTTCCCTGCGCCCTAATCGAACAACTGTGCAAGCAACCAGTCAGGGTCGAACTGCATCAGGTCGTCGTACCCCTGGCCAACGCCAGCGAAGACGATTGGTCGCCCGGTTGCAAACGCAATTGACAAGCCGGCGCCGCCTTTGGCGTCCGTGTCCATTTTGGTCAAAACAGCCCCGTCAAACCGCATGATTTCTTGAAACATCTGTGCTTGTTCCACGGCGTCGTTTCCTGCCAGGGAATCGCCCACAAAGAGCGTTAGGTGAGGGTTTGTGACCTTTCGAACCTTGTTGAGTTCGTTCATTAAGTTCGTTTTGTTCTGCATGCGCCCGGCGGTATCGACCAACACGACGTCAATGCCTTTCGCCTTCGCTGAATCAATGGCATCCCGAGCGATGGCGGCAGAATCGCCGCCTCTCTGACTCGAAACGCAGCGAATGCCCAAGCGTTCACAATGCGTTTCAAGCTGCTGAATCGCTCCCGCGCGGAAGGTGTCCCCTGCGGCAGCGATAACCGTCCGGCCGTTGTTGAGGAGACGTTGAGCGATTTTGGCAGCCGTGGTTGTTTTCCCGGTGCCGTTGACGCCGACCAACATGATAACGACGGGAAGGTCTCCCGCTTGTACAAAACCGTCAACCGTTGCATCGAAGTCCCAGTAACCGGCTTGGAGAAGGGCGTGAAGGGCTCGTTTCAAAGCCGCTTCCAATACCTTTGACAGGTCCGCTCCTCGGCGTAGCCGAGCCCCGACCAGTGCGTGCCGTAGACTGTCAATAATGGCGGCCGTGGCGCGTTGGGAAATATCGGATTCGAGCAGAACCCACTCCAATTCCTCAAGCAAATTTTCCAAAGCTTCGCCGGGTTTGATGACGCGCCCTCCCTCGGAGACAACACCGCCGCCGAGGTCAACATCGATGGTTTGACCGTCTTGCATCTGAATCGCTGCTGTTCGAATTGACCCTTTAGGCGCCTGTTGCACCTGCACGAGTTGCCGGCCAGTGGTCGTGCGCATCATGGACAAATCCACCTTGGAGCCTTGCGGTCGGGCAACGTCAACAGCGCCCCGTTTTTTCATGGCCTTCTTGGCCTTGTCTTCCCGTTTTCGGCGTTCCTTCTCTTGGCGTTCGAGGAATTTTCGCTCTTTTTTTGACAGCGCAACGGGCGCCACGGGTTCGTCATCGTCCCACGTGTCCCAATCGTCGTCTGGATCGGCTTCCTGAGCCGCTGGTTGAACGGGTTCCTCGTCAACATCGTCCCATTCCTCTTCTTGAGCAACGGGTTGGTCCAACAACGCCTTGGCTTCTTGAGATGTGGCCTCAACCGAAAGGGCTGCGTCATCGGTCTCCTCGGCCACTTCGTGGACGCGCTTTCGAAAGCGATCAAATAGCCCCATGTTCATCCCTCAATCGTCCAATGTCAAATCGCCGCCGAACATTCCACGACGGCGAGACCGGCGGTTTTGGGGCTCTGGGGTTGATGCTTCGCCGCCCTCATTGGTTTCTGGTGGCGCTTCCACTGGAGCAGGGGTTGCAAGAGGCGTTGGAGGTTGTTGCTTGAGTTGTTCGGCCAGTTGGTTAAACGATTGTGCGGCTTGCGCCAACGAGGATTCCGACTGATCCGACTGTTGCTTGAGTTCATCGCGGAGGTGTTGAATGTCAGCTTGCCGTTGTTGGGTGAGCGTGCGAACGTCGCCCCACGTGCGCTCGCCAAACACCCCCGCACCCAGGTCAACGAGGGCCGTGCCCTCCTGCGAATCTTGATGCCGATAGGGAAGGCTTACGCCCGAACCAATGGGAAGGTGAGTGGAAATGCTTGTTCCCGCATCATGGGCAAGAAGCGTTTCCAACACAGCGTCGGTGATGGCGTGTTCAGCGAGAACAACGTCAACCTGTTCAATTCGGAGGTTGATCTCTTCAAGGCGCTTGCGAAGGGCCTCTACTTCTTGAGCCAAACGCTGGAGTTGGGCGCGGTCCACCATGTCAGTCATCCCTCGGAGTTGGTTGGGGTTGAAGAAGCCCGCGCCAAGGAGCGTTGAAGAATCAAAGGGAGTTACAGAAATGAAACTCCCTCTTTATTTGGTGAGACAGAATGCATCTGCTCGGGTGATAAACGATGACCGAAGACTGCGACCCCGCCTACGGAAAAGTTGACCGAGTTCTTGACTTGTTGACGAAATCAAAATCGCTTCATGTTTTAATGGTCCTCGATCGAGCAGAGTCGCCGCTCCGTTTCACGGAAATGAAAGCAATGGTGAGTGCCTCTTCGACCACCGTTTCCAGGCGCATCAACGAACTGGAAGAGGCTCAGCTGATCGTCAGAAGCACGAACCCTGAATCGCCACAGAGCAACGTTTACGCCCTTTCAGAAGACGGTTCTGCTCTCAGTCCAATTATGCAGCGGCTTTTCAGTTGGGCAAAAGACTGGAAGGAATAAACGCCACCGAACGCCTGAACAGGGCGCCCGTGGTGACCGGTTTCATTCCTCTTCAGCGGCTTGAGCGATGAGCCCGCCCTTGGCGGCAATCTCATCGCGGAAGTGGTGAAGAACGGTGGGTTCGGTTGACGTGCGAGGATCAATTTCCCCGACGCTTTCAATGTTGATGCTTCGGCGTGTTACACGGTGGCGAGACCCGAGAATGGAGTAGACCTTGTGGGTCGCCGCATCGGCATCAGCTGCTGGGAGGTCGTAGGAAAATGGCTGGCGCTGGCTGCCAAACGGGGCGGTTCCTGAAACTCGATAGGCCTTCATCGGGCCTTCCGACCTGCCATCCATCCTTAAACGCGCTGGCGCGACAGTGGACTGCAGGGAAACAGATTAAGGAGGCACGGAGGAGTGGAGGTTGCATGAGAAGGGCCGCTTTGATGGTCGTGTTGTTGCTCGCGCCGCTCGCGTCGGGCATGGCTCCGGAACTTCCCAGCGAAACTCACTCGCCTGCAAGAGGCGAACATGTACTCGTGCTCGATGAGGGCGTGTGGACATCGCAGCAATGGGCATTGTTGGAGGATCGGGGCATTCAGCCACTGCGAACACTGCGTCCGGACGCGTTGCTGGTTTGGGCCGATGAAGCCCGTGCATCATGGCCATCATGGGTGACGGTGGAGCCGTCGGACATGGCCCAGTTCCTGGCACCCCTTACCGCCGAATCAACACCCCAGCACTATCGGGTTCTGCTGGAGCCTCGCCTCCCTGCAAGTGGCATTGGAGCCGTGCAATCCACATTGGCCGACCATGGCCTTCCCATCCATTCAGCATCGCTTGATGTTGGAGGGGCCCTCCCGGGCTCGTTTACCGTCCATGCACCGAACGCGATGGCCCTCCAGCCGCTGCTTCAAACCGACGGCGTGCTTTGGATTGAGCCCGTGCTTACAACAGAGGCACGAAACGCCCAAGCCTCGGCGTTGATGGAAGCTGGAACGCTTGACTACCACCCCTTCTGGTCGCTGGGATTGAACGCCTCAGGAGTCGTTTTGGGTGTTGCAGACAGTGGAATTGATGCTGACCACGCCTGTTTCCGAAACGCCACAAACGCCACGAGCCCGCACGCCGAAAGCAACTCAACCCATCCGGCTGTTGGCGTCTTTGGTGAGGAACACCGGAAAATCCTCCACCTCAACACGAGCGTGGATGGCAACGACACCCCGGGGCACAGCGATTATCGGCACGGAACGCACGTCATCGGTTCACTTGCCTGCCACCATGTTGACAATTTCCGCCAAGGTCAAGCGCCAAGCAATGGCTCAACCTTGGCACACGGGTCGTTGGTGGTGGTTCAAGACATCGTATCAGAGGATGGATGGGAGGCTCCTCTCGTCGACCAACTGCTCTGGGAATCCTCATCGTTTGGAGGCGTTATCCACTCCAATTCTTGGGGCGACGCCACCACGGCTTACACCGAGCGCTCAGGACGGTTTGATGCCTACGCAAAAGCCATGCCCTGGTCGGTAGCCTTCATCGCACCGGGCAACAGTGGAGCGGGGGTCTTGGAGCCTGCAAACGGAAGGAACGTCGTGGCCGTCAGCGCCAGTACAAAGTCGATTGATGCCGAGCGTTGGGGATCATCTGCCTACGGGCCAACGGAAACAGGCACGGATGGAATCTTTGTTCTCGCCCCCGGAACAAGCATTCAGTCGGCCGGCGCTGATGGGTTTTGGGACACCAACAACGGCAACCTTCGCTCGTCCTCTGGGACAAGCATGGCAACTCCGCTGGCGGCAGGGGCTGCAGGCATCATCCAGCAACTCTACGAAAGCGGGTGGATTGTTCCTGCTGGTGAGGACCTCTCCACCCGGATGTTCAGTGGAATTCAACCTGCTTGGGTTGATGATGTCCGCACGGATTCTGTTCGGCTTGGAGACGGGTTTACGCCTTCGGGTTCGCTCCTACGCGCCTCGGTTGCCATGGCTGCTTCCCCGCTTTCAGAAAATGTTCGCAATGGAGGAAACGGAGGGCATGATCTTCACAATCCCTACGACGGATGGGGCGCACTCAACCTTAGTCAGTTGTTAGACCCAACAACCCTTGTACCGCAAAAAACACCATCTCATGACCTATGGGTGCACGACAGTTTCCAGCTCAAATCTGGAACGGTTGACGATTGGTTTGCAGTCTACGGTGGGGAGACAAGCAACCTCTCAGGGATGTTGGCCACTCCATGGTACGGGAACGAAAGCATCGGCCCCTTCTTGCAAACAGGCGATGTCTTCACGCAACGGCTCCTTCCTCTCGATGGTGAACACGTGCGCATACGATTGGCCTACCCTGCACAACCGGAACCAGCGATGGTCGATGACCTTCAGCTCCGTATTCGGCTTGAGGACGGGACCATTCTCCTTTCCGACGAATTGCGGGAAGGTGAATCTGCGCCAACCAAATTTTACCCCGGCGTGGTTGATACCAACAACACCACGGCGTTCCCACCGAGCAACGAAACCGTCCACGGCATTGACATACCGTGGAGCTACCTCTCGAACTCATCGTACATCGATGTCGACGTGGTCGCTCGCTTCGTGCAGCCCGGTGGGAGCCCGGGAACGGTTGGCTTGGACGGTGATTCGGTCGGGTTTTCTCTCCTGGTGAAAGGCGTTGACCGAAATTCCGGAGACAACCTCGACGATGATGGGGATGGCATTCGCAACAAAGATGACGCATGTCCAAACGAGGCCGCAATCGATTATTGGGACGATGCAAACGGTGATGGTTGCTTGGACGATGACGATGGCGACGGGGTTCCAAACACCGAGGATGCGTGTCCTGCAGAAACAGCACATCCCCAATGGGATGTCAACCGCGATGGTTGTTTGGACGATGACGATGGCGACGGAGTACCGAACATCAGGGATGCTTGCCCAACGGTGATGGCGGTCGTTCAGGACGATGTTGACAGAGACGGTTGCATCGACGGTGATGAAGAAGAATGGAAGATAATGATTCACCACGGTGATGGGTGTATAGGGTGCACTTTCACGGTGAATTCCATCGCAGTAAAAGTGGATGGCGTCACGTTGCATGAACCAAGTTGGGACCCCCCGCTCTTGCTCGGCGAGGACGTCTCCTCTTGGCAACATGTGCT
>CAXHCG010000070.1:0-8975 GCA_964014905.1 uncultured Candidatus Poseidoniales archaeon
AGTCAAGAGGGACCTGACGGCGAAGTCGTTGAGGTCTACAACGGGTCGTCCTCGTCCATCGAGGTTGACTTTACAGATCCGGGCCTCCATCGCTTCCGTCTCACCGCCATGGTGGACGGGAAAGTGTCCGAGCCTTCTTCCTCCGTCTTTGTGACCGCTGAAGCATCAGCCGTGGACGATGATTCGGAAGGCATGTTGCCCAGCGTGTCACTCTTGTCGATTGTGTTTGTCGCCCTCTGTGCCGTCCTGTTCACCGAAATGAGGAGGAACCGCTGATGGAGCGGCGACAAGTTGTTGCGCTCTTCCAAGTTGTTTTCATCTTGGTTGCTGGTTGGGGTCTGTACGATTTCGTCCAATCCAACGATGCCGCTGCGTCCGATGGTGAATTAAAGGTCGTTGACTCAAACGGAGTTGAGTATGCTTTTGATGAACCACCCAAGCGAATTGCGCTGACAAACACCTACGCTGCATCCGTTTTGAAAATGCTTGACGTGGACCCTTCAGTCGTGGTTGGAGTTTCGGGTGATTTCGCGAGCAGCGATCTTTGGCCTGAATTTGATTCAACTCAAATCGTTCAGAATTCCGCTCATTCAGAAATTGACTTTGAGACCCTCCTTGATACTCGGCCGGACATTTACATCGTGTTTGCCACGAACGGGATGGTTGATACAGAAGCTATTCGCCAAAAGTTGGACCCGGTTGGTATTCACGTCTTGGCCCTTGATTTCTACAAATACGATTCCCTCCGGTATGAGATTGGTGTTCTCGCTACCCTGTTTGACCGTCAAGAAGAAGCGGATACGTTGTTTGCTGAGTTCGATGCCATAGAATCAATGGTGAACGAGCGCATTGTCCAAATCGATGAATCCGAAAGGCCACAGGTTGTCATGGAGCACCACGCTTCGCTAACTCGGGATCCGGTCGTCTTGACGGGCACCTCGCAATGGACCGATTTGATTGAAATGGCGGGTGGAACGAACGTCTTCTCTGGACTTCCCGGCCACACCACGCACGTTGACATGGAAGCCATCATTGACGCCAACCCGGATGTTCTCATGTTTGACGGCATCACCTTCGAACTCGGCTACGACGATTACGACCCTGAGGACAAATGCTCTACGCACATGGAATCGGTAAGTGAGCGACCTGGATTTGACCAAATGCAGGCCATTCAAAATGACCGTATGCTTGTTTTGGCTGGTGAGTTTGCGGGACCCATGATGGTGTATGGTTTGCCAACGTTGGCAGAACATTTCCACCCAGAACTCTTCGAAGATGTTGACTCGTCATCCTATCTCGATGACTTCTTTTCTGATTATTTCGACGTTGAAAGGAAAGGCGTTTTCCTCTGCGAACCTTAGGTGATGACGTGGAGGAATCACTCTCAGTTCAACACCAGCAGCGAGGTCGCTCACAGTTGGCCAAAATGGGGTTCATGGTTGGAGCGACGCTTTTTCTCAGTCTGTTTGCTTTGGGTCAGGGCTCATCCAGCCAGCTCGATTTCTTCACCACCGCAAAAATCGTGTTGGGCCTGGAATCTGGAAACGACATTCAATCCAGCATCGTTTGGGAACTCCGCTTACCGAGGGTATTGATGGCCATCATCGGTGGGGTTGGATTGGCCACAGCAGGAGCGCTCATGCAAGGATGCCTTGGTAATCCTCTGGTTTCCCCTTTGACGTTGGGTGTAGCCTCAGGTGCAGCACTTGGAGCCGCCCTCGCCATTGTGTTGGGTTTCAGTTTTACAACCATTGGAGCGTTTGCAATCGCAGGCAATGCATTCGTGTTTTCACTTATTGTCGTCTTCATTATCATCCAGCTTGGAAGGTACCGTTCCATCAGCGCTGAGTCCTACATCCTTGTCGGCATCGCCATCACCTTCATCGCAGGAGCCATTGTCTCCACCCTGTCGTACTTTGCAACGGATGCCCAACTGTCTCAACTCGCTCACTGGTCGTTTGGGAGCCTTGCTCGTCCGGATATGGCGACTGCTTTGGGCATTGGGATAGCGGTCTTCGGTCTCATGCCCATCGCCATGCTTTGGTCATGGGACCTCAATGCGCTCTCAATGGGAGGCGATGACTTTGCCATCTCAACGGGTGTAAATCCTGCTGAAATACGGAAGAACATCCTTGTGGCTTCTGCGCTGATGACTTCAGTGATCATTGCGTTTACAGGAATGATTGGTTTTGTTGGACTGGCTGCTCCACACATGAGTCGCATTCTCATCGGAAATGATTACAGGAAACTGTTGCCGGCCTCAGCTATTTGTGGTGCATTTTTGATGATTCTCGCCGACACAATCGGTCGAACATTGTTTGCACCAGTGGTCATCCCGGTCGGCATCATGCTGGCCGTTATCGGAGGCCCGGTATTCATGTATCTTCTTCTTCAATCCAAGGCGGTGCAGCGGTGATGGCGCTTCTTGATGTACGTGAATTGTGTTTCTCGTGGCCTGGGCGGGAGGTGCTGAAGGGCATCGATTTCAAGGTTGAACCGAACCAACTTGTTTCAGTCCTTGGGGTGAACGGGGCAGGCAAAACAACGCTCCTGAAGTGCATCAACCGAATCATGTCTCAATCCTCGGGCACGGTGAGGTTGCAATCCAATGACATGTCCACATTACCGCTGATGAACGTCGCCCGGCACATCGCTTATGTCCCACAGAGTGTTGGGACAAATTTCCCAATGAGTGTGTTTGACGTTGTTCTTCTTGGCCGTCGTCCTCATCTCAACTGGTTCGTTGGCGAGGCTGACAGAGAAAAAGTGAGCGAAAGTTTGCACTACCTGAATCTCAAGGAATTCGCCTTCCGACGCTATGACCAACTCTCCGGTGGAGAACGACAACGTGTGGTTCTTGCAAAAGCGCTGGCTCAAGACCCTGACCTCTACTTGCTTGACGAGCCGACCAGTGATTTGGATTTGAAAAATCAAATCGTCATTATGGAAAAGTTGGTGGCGCTGGTCAAGAACACCGATCGAGCCTCGTCGGCGCTCGTTGCCATCCATGACATCGACATGGCAGCCCGCTTCTCTGACAAAATTTTACTCCTTCACGAGGGCGTGATTCACGCCTTCGGCTCCCCACAGGAGGTGCTCACACCCAAAAACATTGGAGAGGTGTTTGGTGTAGAGGCCGAAATAGTGAACAACTCCAGCCTCATGCGCATTATTATTAAAGGTGCGATGCGGCGAGAGAATGAGGCCTAAAGATGGCAAAAAAACTAATGATATTGTTTGGAACGGAAACTGGAAATGCAGAGATGCTGGCTGAGGACGCATGCTCTTCTGCGGAGTCGAATGGCTTTGAAGCCGAAGTGAGGGGAATGGACGAAATCACCGTCGAAGAATTGTGTGAAGTTCAGCGATTGTTGATCTACTGCAGCACCTGGGGCGATGGCGAACAGCCAGACAACGCCCAGGACTTCTTTGACGCAGTGAGCGAGTGCTCTGCATCGGACTTGACCGGTTTGAATTACGGGGTTTTGGCGCTCGGTGATACGGCCTTTGACTTGTTTTGCGAGTCCGGTAAAGAGTGGGATGCCCTGCTTGAAGAAAAAGGAGCGAACCGCCTGGTTGAACGGATGGATTGCGAGACGGATTTCGAAGACGACGCAGAATTTTGGACCGAGCAATCCTTGGAAAAAATGGGAACGGTTGAGTAATCGAGGAAGTCGACGACATGACCATCGAGGAGCAACCCAAGAATCGTGGCCATGTCCTTGCTGATGGAAGCAAAATGAAGGTGCCAGAGGCGCTTTACGACATCAACGTTCGACGGGCGTCTCATGCTGAAGAAGCGAGGACCCTCGCTGAGCGGCACTTGACGGGTACATTGTGCAGCGTTTCAAAGCAACACGATGGGCACCCCTATGGCTCGTTTGTCACCTTTGCCATGCATGAAGGGCAGCCGATTTTCCTGATCAGCGGTCTTGCGGAACACACCAAGAACTTGATGAAAAATCCAAAGGCTTCTCTTTTGATTTCTGACAACGCCTCCGTCAATCCTCTGGCCTCCGCACGTGCGACCCTGATCGGTCAATGCAAGCGGCTTGAGGAAGAACACATCGAAGCTGCCAGAGCGACCTACCTCCACCACCACCCTGAAGCGAGTGCATACGTTGATTTCCGCGATTTCAATTTCTTCGGTCTTGAGGTCTCATCCATTCGATACATCGGTGGATTTGGTAAGATGTCGTGGTTCGAGCAAGACGACTGGATTTCAGCAGAACCCGACCCGCTCAACGAGCATGCGCACGACATCATCCAACACATGAACGAAGACCACGCCGACGCCATGGTCTTGTATTGTCAAACGATGAGCCGTGCCACGGACGTTGAATCAGCCGTGATGACCGGAATTGACCGCTATGGCTTCGAAATGGAGGCCACTCTCCCAACCGGAACCCACCCCATTCGACTTGCCTTCGGTGAAGAAGTCTCCACGCCCGATGAAGCACGAATTGAATTGGTTCGGATGGTCAAAAAAGCCAGAAAAATGGCATCATCGTTGAATCCCTGAAATTTTTAGGGTTGACGAAACTTGAAAAGCACCTCTTCGTAGAAGAACTCATGAGGGGGCTGCCGTGAGTCAAACCCTTTTGTCTGCATCAAACCTTGTTATTGGGTACAACGAACCCCTCTGTGAGGCCATCTCAGTCAAGGTGGGCCAGGGAGAAATCATCGCTGTTCTTGGCCCGTCGGGGATTGGAAAAACAACCCTTTTGCGAACCATTTCAGGCCAGGTCATGCCAATAAGCGGTTCAAGCAAAATGAACGTTGACCGCAAAGGCGGACTGGGCTACATCCCTCAGAATCTGGGCCTTGTTCGTCATGGGACAGTGGCCCACAACGTCGCGCTTGGAGCAGGTATACGCATGAAGTGGTCATTTTCCATGTACGGGGAGCGACGAAAGAAAACTGCAGAGGCTTTGAAAGCCGTTGGGATGGAACACAAAGCCGATGAGCCAGTACGCCGCCTGTCCGGAGGGCAGAAAAGGCGCGTGGCGACGGCAAGAACGCTGGCTCAAAACCCTCAACTCATCTTGGCCGATGAGTTCCTGAGCGAACTGGACGACGAAAACGCGAACGGGGTGATGGAGGCCATTTTCCCTCTTCTGAGCAAAGGGAGCAGCTTGATCATGGTGGAGCACAATGAACAACAGGCCATGAAATACGCCACGCGAATCTGGCAATTAGCGAACGGTACCTTTCACGACATGTCCGCCGCCGAATGGATGGCGTCTCAAACCGGTGGTGAAGAGGAGTGAAGTGGCTTCTTTACGGTGTTCTTGGGTTCCTTGGCGCTCTTGCGATTGCGATCTTGGGCGATCTCGCAGGCGGTGACTGGGGCCGGTTTAGTGGTGGGCTCGGCAATCTCTACGTGTTCTTTACAGAAAGCATGTGGCCTCCCGACTGGGGCGTCCTGGAAGCCCGTTCTTACCCTCCTTGTGAATCAAACATTGAATTGTTCTGCTCCGTCGGTTACATCAGCATGCTCGAAACTCTAAAAATCGCTTTTGTTTCCACAATCCTCGGCTTCTTTGGGGCAATCTTGCTTTCTCCTCTCGCCGCTCGAAACCTTCAATCGGTGTGGATTTCAATTCCGATTCGGATTTTGCTGGCCGCCATTCGAAGCCTACCAAGCCTCATATGGGCCATCATCTTCGTTATCGTCATTGGATTTGGCCCAATCTCAGGCGTGCTCGCCATGACGGTTTACACCATTGGCTACCTTGGTAAGTTGCAATATGAGACCTTTGAGGGCATGAGCAGCGGTGCGCTGGAAGCGGGCAGAGCCATGGGTCTGTCCAGCACCAGCATCACCACCAACATCGTGATTCCTGAAAACAGCAACCATCTGCTGAGCCAACTCATTTTCATGTTCGAGTACAACGTTCGCCACGGCACGGTGATCGGTATCGTCGGTGCGGGTGGCGTTGGATATTACATCAACAACTACCTGAAGTTCCTTCAGTACGAGAAGGTCTTTGCCCTGCTCATCCTTATTTTCATTGTCGTGATCATCATTGATTTGATCTCGTTTATGGCCCGATCATTTGTGAATGAACAAGGTGATGTTCGGCGACCAACGTGGATGAACTCGCTCTTGCGCACGTTCAAAGGCGATTCCGAAGCAGAGCCTTCGGTGCGTTCGTATCCAATACCCAGATTGATTGGAAGGATGCGACCGTGATTCAGTTATCCGCAGCGATGTGGACCGATCCGTCCTTGTAGAAGATTTGAATCTGTTCAGGGGCCTTTTTTGTCAGGGCAGCCACAGCGTCATAGACTTCGTCTTCCGAGACTTTGAAGGCCTTGGCAGCGTCCTTTGTTGACCACGGTTGGATGTGAAAATCGCTCTTGATGAGCCACTTTAGCATCTTGGCTTCAAACTCGGTTATCTCGTCGGCCATGCGCAAAGCACGGGGCCTCAATTCAAAATGTCACCGATGGTTCTCAGCCAAGGGCAACCATGCGCCGGCAGCATTCTTCGGCGTCGATGTCGCCGTTGAGAAGGGTGTTGAGGGCCTTGGTGAACGGTATGCTTAGTCCAGCATCTTCCGCTCGCTCCACAAACATCCGTGTTGCTCGAACACCTTCGGCCACCATGTGCATTTTTTCTAACGCATCATCGAGGGATAGGCCTGTGCCTAATTTTTCCCCCATGCTTCGGTTTCGACCGTGAGGCGAGGTCGCCGTGACGTACATGTCGCCCAAGCCTGCTGGGCCAAAGGCCACCTCCGCACGCGCTCCTAACTCGGCCAAAAGAAGGCAGCCTTCTTTGAAGCCCGACATAAAAATCGCCGCTTTCAGATTGTCTCCTCCTAAATCGCCGATCTGCTTCAGCCCGTCAACGAGGCCGCAGGCAAGAGCGACGACGTTTTTGTACGCACCCCAAAGTTCTGCTCCGACAGGATCGCTCGCCGGGTGGAGAATGAAGCTTGGTGTGCTGAGGGTCTGCGCTAAACGCTGAGCAATGACTTGATCTTCACTCGCGACCAAGGCCGTTGTCATCACGCCCGACGCAGCTTCAGGTGCGATGGTTGGCCCGGTGAGGACGGCGAGAGGGTTGGTTTTCCCCTCTTCCTTTAGACGGGTATGAATGGCTTCGGAAATCAGGCGCTTCCCCGGGGCTAATCCTTTCGCTAAATCGAGCAAGACATGGCCGGGCTGGAGGTGTGGGAGAACATTCTCTACCACGTCCAAGATGACCGATGAGGGAACGGCAAGCACGACGATTTCACTGCCTTCAATGGCCTCTTCGAGGTGCATGGTGACGTCCAATCCTGGAACCGGATAGTCGGCCAGGTATTTTTGGTTCACACTCTCCATCGTGATGGATTCATACACTTCCTGCTCAATGGTCCAACCGGTGACTTTGTGCCCCTCAAGAAGCCACAGCCGGGCGATGGCCGTCCCCCAATTTCCCAATCCCAACACTGCGATGTGCGCCATGTCAATCGTCAAGTTCGCCCCTTCGTTGGTTTATACCATTTCGGGCAACATCGTGGACAAAAGTGAGGATTTGAGGGCGTTCGTGAACGGGCCACTCAGAACAAATCGTCGTCTTCCTCATCAAAGTCAAAGACGTCTTCATTCGATTTCGATTCAACCTTGGTGTCTTTCTTTGCTTCCTTTTTGGCCTTGGCAGCGGGTTTCTCTTCCTTGGCCTGTTTGGATTTTGGAGCAGGTTCCGCTGATGCAGATTTCGCAGGTGCAGGTTCCTCAGGAGCAACAGCACCACGGGCGGCGGCGATTTGCGTCTCTTTGGTGCGCAATTCATCCTCGCTCTTTCCGGTTTGAAGAGAAAGTGCTCTGCGTCGGTCCTCTCGGGCTTTGCGCTCAAGTTGCCTGTGGCGCGACTTTTCGATGTTCTGCATCATGTACATCGCATCGTGTTCAAGCAGGGGCGAGTCGGAGATGAGCGTGATGTCAAGCCAGCCACCGTCTTCGACAATGAATTCGGCAAGTGGTTCGAAATTGAGGTCAGATTTTTTGATCTGTGTGTAATGCATTGCGTTGCCTGTGCGGTGTTCAACACCGGAAAAATGGCAGTAGAATTGCTTGGTCCCAATGGTTTCTCGGACCATGTCAAACAATTCGCCATAGTCTTCCGAGGTTCGCATTTGACCGTGTCCACGTGCGTGGATGTGTGCAATGTTCAGCACGGGAACGGTCCCTTCGACGTGGTTGACCACTTCCAGAACTTCTTCGAGCGCCCCCCACAATTCTTGGCGACCGGACGTCTCAATCCCAATCTTGGATGGAGTTCCGTCCTTGATCCATGGAAACACAGGAAATTCATCCTCGTCGTCGTGCCAAATTTCGTGGACGCGGTCAACGATTCCTGAAAAGACGTTGGCTACTTGCTGGTTGGCGGTTTGGCCTCGTCCGAGGTCGCCATAATGACCAGCGTGGAGGGTAATGTGGCGAGCGTTGATGGTGCGTGCCGCTTGCAGCGTGGCTTCGATTTTCGCCAGCGACCGTCCACGTTCGATCTTTCCTCCGAGGAGTTCAGAATAGTAGGGGCCGTGAATGTTCATTTCGAAGTCGGTTTTGTTGGCAAGAACGCCTGCCTGCCAGTACTGCTCGAAATGCTGAGGGGCGACCATGCGGACCGTTTGCACTTCCATGGTCTCGAGCCCGAGCGAGATGATGTCGTCCATTCCCTCAACGATGGTGCGTCCTTTGCACGAGAGAGGAACGCCTGCCGGTCCGAGTTTGATTGTCATCTCTTTCCCCTCCCCCGAAACCAACCCAAGGGACATCACATGATAATGTCTTTCTGTTGGCTGTCCGCTAAATTAGCAGAGCCGGCTCCTTCCAAGAGTGAAGGCATACGACTCTTCATGAAGGTGAGGCCGGACGCTGAACCATGGACCCACATGTTCGCCGAGCGGTTGAAGCGTTCCAAGCTGGCCAACCCGTATGCCTTTTTGACTCCGGAAAGCGCGAGGGGGAAACCGACCTTC
>CAXHCG010000071.1:0-8965 GCA_964014905.1 uncultured Candidatus Poseidoniales archaeon
AGAGAACACCAATTCCACGACCCAGTCCGGGGGGCGTACTCCAGTCATTTTTCCAAGAAGCGATGCAAATTCGTCTCCAGATATGACGCCGTCGCTGTTGGTGTCAAGTTCCTCGGTGAGCTTGAGAGGAGACATGGACGAACTCGACAGCCATTTTTTGAAGTTATTGTTGAGCAATCCAGCCATGTTGTTGCTGCGAGTGATGCTTTCAATCCGGCGTTCGATGGATTTAACCTGCTGATTGAACGCTTCCTTTTCCGGCAAATCGATGGTCGCCATGGTGGACCGAACACCCGTCGCCACATCAAATTGATGCCGGCGCATCAAGGAAACGAGACGGTGGGCCAATCGTCGGGCGAACCGTGTTCAAAGGGCAATCGGCTGAGCGCAACCTCCATCCCTTCCAAATCGGTAATCTGTTCCTCGATTTGTATTCGGTGAAGCCATTCCTTGAGCCGCCCCAAACGCCTTCCTTCCACGGCTCCTGCTCGCGCCATGATCCAGTGTCCATCGATAAGGCAGTCCACCGGTGCGGAGTGACCTTCGAGCTCTTCCCAGTGAGCAACGACTTCCTCAATCACTTCGGGGACAAGTTCGAGGCCGGTGTGGACGTTGATGAGGACCCTGCAACACGAACGAAGGATTGTGAGATGGGCGACTGCATCGGTTCCAAGGACGTGATTGAACACCCGGAGAGCGGATTTACGAGGGGCTGGTAGGTGACCCAATTGCTCGTGAAACCTCGCCGTTTTTCGTTGGAGCGCCTTTGATGTGTGGAGGGCTTCCATTTGCCTCATCGCTTCTTTTGTGGTGAATTCAAGCATGAGCAAGGCAAGGCGCTGGGCCAATGAAAGCCGGCTGAGTTCTGCACCGTCCATGACCGCGAAGAGGTCGGGATTCACGACTCCGAATTCTTCGAGCACGTGCCGTAGAACGCCGTCATGTTGCATTTTTTCGAGGACTTCCCCCGGTCGTGCACCCGTCAGAATTTTTTCCATTTCCATCCAACGTCGTTCGATGGCTACCATCCGCAATCGGGTACTGTGTTGGGAAAGGGCCGTCGCCAGGGCGTGGTCAATGTGCCAAAGTGGGCCATCGTCACGTCGCATGAAGCGGTACGCTCGGAGGATGCGCAGAGCATCCTCCTGGCACCTCAGGGCGGCATCGCCAACCGCTCGAATGCGGCGTCTCTGAAGGTCGCTTGTCCCGTTGTAAGGGTCGTACAAGACTTGGCGAGCGACATCAACGGCCATGCTGTTAAAGGTGAAATCTCGCCGACTCAAGTCCTCGCTCAGCGAAGTTCCCCAGACCACTTTCTCCGGTCTACGTCCGTCCCTGTACAGCGATTCGGTGCGAAGTGTAGTCACCTCGTAATGGCGGCCTTCACCCTTGACCGTGATGGTGCCGAAATCGAGTCCGGTTGGAATGGCTTGGTCTCCAAACAAATCGAGCATCCGCTCGGGCGTGCACGTCGTGCAGACATCGATGTCCACCGATGGCGCGGCAAGCCAAGCATCGCGAACACATCCACCGACGAGCCAAGCGCCGGCTCCATCCCCTGCCAGGGTTTGGAGAATGGCCAACAGGTCGTCGGGGAGGGAGGCAAGCCATCGAAGAAGAGCCGGAGGACAAGGCGCACCCGCAAGGTCGGCTTCGAGGCCTTTTTGCAGGGGTTTCGCTGATGACATCCGGGCGCCTCTTCTACGTGTTGAGGGCTGGCCGTGAAAAAGCATTATGTGACGAGTGGAGCAGGAGGTGTCAATGTCTTGGGGAGAAGACGATGTCGAACTCGTGCCTCTTGGGTGGTTGAAGGTCCATGAGGAAATCAAACCAAAAAACAGAGATAAACTCCTCGAAATGACCAAACGGTGGGGAGGTTACACCAAGCCACTCATTGTGGACAAGCGTACGGGAGCCATCTTGGACGGTCATCATCGCCATTCAATTGCCGAGTTGCTTCATCTCAAACGCGTTCCAGCCATTTGCGTAGACTACCTCGAAGACGCTTCGATTCAACTTGGCGTCTGGCCTGGGTGCGGGTTGGATGCTCTCTCCAAATCTGAAGTCATCCACATGGCCCTTTCGGGAGAGGTCTTCCCACCCAAAACGAGTCGCCACACCCTGCCTGAGGAAACGCCGCCTATTTTTGTCCCGCTCGAAAAACTGGCGGAGCTTCCACCGTTCACTTCCCCTGACGAGTCGTGATCCAGGCCTTCCATCGCTCGTTTCCTTTCCCCTTGAGGGTGACACCGTGCTGCGGAGATGTGGGAACAACAACCACAACGGTCGAGAGAATGCCCTCGTGCGTGATGTCAAGCATGACCTCATCGCCCGCTCGTCCGCCGATGAGTTTCTTCAAATGGGCCACCGACTTGATGCGCACACCGTCAACGGACACCATTTCGTCACCGACTTGTGTGATCTTCCGGAGGGGTGATTCTGACCGATACGTGGTGATGGTGACCCGTCCAGCGGTATCTTTCAGGCCCACGCCCAACCATCCTTTTCCTTCCTTGTCGGAGGCATGAGGCACCAATTTCAATCGGAAGGACGACAGGGCACGTTGGACGTTCGGATGGTTTCGTTGCTGAACCAATCGGTCGAGGTCAGGGCCCATGGACGAACCCCCGAGGCACGATTTGAGGGTTTTTCGAATGTCGCTGTAATCAACGCCGAGTTCGTCTGCTTCATCCGACGAAATGGCGTAGCGACGAACCAACTCAGCCATTAGGTCACATGCCCCAAAGGTATCGTTGTTCCTTCGCCGCAGTTCCGTGTCAAGGCAGAGCAGAGCGAGTTCCCCCTCAAGGTAATAGGAAATTTGACTCTCTCGCGTATATGGCCCACTTCTATAGAGGTGAATCCAAGCATCATGGCTGGATTCGGAGAGCGATTCTCGGAGCATACCGTTGCTGGCGGTGTGGCGTTTCATCTTCCGTTCAAAATCCAGTCTCCAATCTTCTTCTGTCCACGCACCTGAACGAACGCAAATCATGTCGCCCAACCACGAAGTCGCCCCTTCAAACCACCAAAGCAGATCGGTATGGGTCTCAGACTGCAAGTCGTAGTCGAGGAAGCACTTGGGTCGCAAGCGTTTGACGTTCCACTGGTGCAGGTACTCATGAGAAAAAAGGCTGACCAGGTCTCGGTATTCATCGGGGTGGTCGGGAAAAAGACACGAACGAGGCATCATTGAGGTTTGCGAATTCATGTGCTCCAAGCCTCCACGACCGGTGTCAGTCAGGTGCAAGACCGTGGTGTAATCGGGCCAATCCGGAACGCCAAAGAGCGCATGGTGTTCTTTGGCAATTCGTTCCATGTCGTTGACAAAGTCTTGCAGACGTTGCGTATTTGGCTGGTGTCCACCGCTGTCCCACCACTTGAAATGATGAATTCGCCCGTCGATGTTGTGGGTGAAGGACGGGTTCGGATTTACTTCCATGATGCTGTCGAGCAGCATGTCTCGACCCGTGGTTGAAAACTGCCATCGCTTGGCGTCTGTTCCGGCATCATTGCTGTCATTCAGTTGAAGTTGTGTGGCCGGTGTCCAATCGGACGGAGCCGTCAATTCCACACGATGCATCATTTGCATTCGCTCCATGTCAACGCCCCGTTCCGGCCAAAACCATGTAAACGGCGGCATGAGATGAAGGTGCGTTGTGTCAAGGTGATTTGAGCGAACACTCAATTCTTTGGCGAGGAGGGTGTAGCGAATGTCCAGTGAAGCAGAATCGCTCTTCAGGCGAACCGAGACGCCATCAACGCCGACGCGCTTCCACTTGAGGTCGTTTCCTCGGTCGTCCGTGGCTGAAAAATCAAACATGTGCTGGATTGGCTCTCTTAGAAAATACGACCCTGGAACCCATCGAGGGAATCGAAACACGACCTGCAGCGAGGTAAATGGCCCTTCGAGAGACAGGCCTGCGCGCAGGTGGTGGTTGGCCCCGTCGGTGGCGTCGGCGTGAAAGCACATACCTGAGGCTGGCTGGCTCATGCATTGAGTTCGGATGCGGCGGTTGATAGGTTCTCGCACGCCACTTTGAGAAGTTCTTCATCCGTCGTTGCGAGCAAGGCTTGCGTTTGTTCAATCACGCTGGGTTCGTCAGCTCGTCCGATCAAGCGCTCGAGCAATTTACTCCGTTCAATCACGTGCAATCGGTCGTCGTTGATCAGGGACCAACGCAACGGGTCTTCCGAAGCTCCTTGGGAGATGACCCACCGAGCGACGGGTTCCAGAAGTCCGCCGTCGATGAGGTGTTGCATGAGCGGGTCATCGCTCTCAACAACTTCCCTTCGGAGGTGGTCGCCGAGTGCCTTCATGTCCCGCCGTTGAACCATTGCCGTGAGTTCTCCAAGGCGATTTGGTTCATGCTTTGCAACCCAAATGAGGATGTTTACGGTCTGAAGGCCGGAGTGCAAAAAAGGCACGAGGGCGTCCATGCTCACTCGAATCTGCCGCTTGAAGACGTTGTCAAGAGCAGCCTCTCGGACGCCATCATGTTGGTCTTCAAGGCCGGAGCGTAGCGCATCTTCTGGTAGAGCAGGATGGTTCATTCCAGTGATGCGAACGGCATCGTTGCTGTGCTTAAACAACCGTTCTGCAGCCTCCGATTCATCAAAATGCAGGAGGGCTTTTGCAGCCTTTAGTTGCACCACTCGGTCTTCATCTTCGAGGCATTCAACGGCCAATTCTTTTCCAGCCGAACCCAGCGGTACGAGAAGGTTTGCGCCAGCCCTCCGAACGTCCAAATTTGAGTGGCGAAGAAGGATTGAAATCGCTTCGCTTCCAGCGATTACACCCCACATTCTGTAGGCGTCAAGCGCTTTTGAAACGAACCAAGAATCCCTGTCGTCCAAGAGGGGCTTGAAGGCTTTCAACACTTCAGGGTCATCGTGTTCAAACAAGGTGCGTACGGCGCGGCGGCGCGTCCGTATGTCCCGGTGCTTGAGGCGGGCCATGGCTCGCCCGATATCGTTCGCCATGGGTGGGGTACGCCTCCCTCCCTCATAGCCTGTTGCGTTGACCTCAGCGCATCTCCAGCCAGGCAAAGAACAGAATGATGGGAAGCAGGTAGAACAAACGCCGATGCATGCGATGGGTTGCCTCCATGTGTTCAATCACCGAAGGGGGCAAGACCTCAACAGATGATGCCGTTCTTCGTCGTCGATTAAGCATCACCTGCTCCTCAATGTACGTGAGCACTTTTCCTCGTAACGCAGGGTCGCGACTTCGCGCCTCGCCCCGCCCAACGATGTAGCGCACGGGATACTGTTCGGCCAACTCAAGGGTTGAGGCGACAATCACCAGCGGTTGGGTTGAGTTGTGAAGGTCAATCCTCACCGCTCGACCGTCGCTGCGAACATGGCTAAGAACCCTCCAGTTCCCTTGCCCTTCATTGAACGGTTCGAGCCGTGCTCTGATTTCGTTGATGGGGTCAACATTGGACACGTTTGGAGCACGACGAAACCCAAGTAATGGGCCTAAAAGCACCGCACAGACGACCGGGGTGAGGCACATTAAACGGACCAAGCGCCCAAGCGCTTCGGGTTCGGTAAGGGCAGACACAACCGCAAGAGAGAATCCGAGAAAAAGGCCAATGAATCCTCCCGCTTGGAGTCCGGTCACCAGGCCGATACGAGGTCGTTCCTCTTCGGCCATGGTGAGACGTACGGCCGAAGGGAATTGAAGGCTTGGTTTCGGAAGAAAACAATCAAATGATTCCTGCTGAGTTTGCGTGCATGGAGCGAAATGGTTTGCCCGACCGTGCACGTGAGGCCAAGGTAGGCAAGTGGGTGCTGGGCGTTTGCGGTTTTCTTCTAGTGTCCTTCTTTGTGGCACCACTGACCCTTGAATCCGGGACGGTGGGACCGCTTCAAGGCCGTGCCAATGCGATTGATTACTACAGCGAAGATGGCTTTGGATCTCACGGAAATCAACCGACGACCACCAGCGATGAGAACGGTCAGTGTTGCCCAGCCTTTGCCTGGTCAGAGGTCAACTTCTATGCCGCCATCATCTACGGTTTTGGTGATGTAAACTGCCATCAAAAATCCGAACGTTCATGGGAAGTAAACAACAACCAACTTCCAGTATGCACTCGCGATGTTGGAATCTTTTTCGGGCTTTTTATCGGAGGGATTGTCTTCTCAAGGCGGGGCTGGAATAGATGGACGGTGAGGGACACGTGCCTCTCGTTGCTTCCTAACCGCATGCTCCACGATGTCTACGCCAAGAACCGACGTACGCTTCTATGGCTCGGTTGCGGTTTAGTCCTCTGTCTGCCGCTCATTTTTGACGGGTTCCTGCAGTTGCTCACCTCCTATGAATCAACCAACTTCAAGCGTGTGATGACGGGCATTCCGTTCGGTTTTGGCCTTGGAATCCTCCTCTGCTCGATGTTTTCGGCCCGTGCTGAAGCATTCTTTGGCGCCGGACAGGTCCTCCTCCCAGGAGACGCTCGGTTTACGCTGGCGGAGAAAACCCCTCAAGAATCTGAATGAGCGGGGGGCTCCATGGACCACCAAACCGCCAGTTCTTCGGCCGTGGTTGGCAACGGGCAACCGTCGTGGCCGCTGGTTAAAATCTGAAGACGCTGGTGAATGTCGTGGACGGCTTTCTGCAAGAGGCCAGAGCGGTTTTTTCCTTCCTCGACGGCAAAGATCTCGTTCAGGGCCTCACTCCAGTTCTTTTCGGGATGGGCTCTTCGCCAAGAAGCGAGGACGCCTCGAAGCGGCCACATGGCGAGCGTGAGCCGAGCAAATCCAAGGCGCTCATCGCGCAATTTGAACAGTTGAGCGTCGCTAAACGGCGTGTGGTTCTGTTGCTTGTGAACCCAGTGTTCAATCAAGAGCCATTTGATGAGGCGTTGAGTATGGCGCTGGGTCACCATGCGAACAGGGCCAAGTGCCGCATGCAGGCGAGGGACTTCACTCGATCCGACCATCAACGAGAGGGTGCCGAGGATGGACCAACATGAATGGGCCAGTGGGGTGGCAGGTACGTCGTTGTCTTGTGCAGATTCCAACGGCCAATTGTCTTCTGCTTCCTGCATCCACTGGGCCGGAGATTTTCCACTTAGCCATCCGATGTGGATGGAGGTGCGTTCTTGAGGTGCTCCCGGTAAGCGCCGTTGTTTTTTGACATCGTGAACCAGGGCGTTCAACAACGTCCGGTCAACCTCATCCCTGTCGACGTTAAGAGGAAGGGGTTTCTTGTTGAAAAACCGGCGAAGTTCCTTGCGCAGTTGAGTCTTGAGGTCGTCAAGACCTCCCTCGTTCATGATTGGACCGACCACATAGCACTGGTTGAAAGGAGCAGGAACTTGTCCTTGCAGGCCAAACAGTTCGTGGAATCCTTGCCGAATGGTGGTTTGAATCTCCTGTGTCTCAAAGTATTCCTGCTTTTGACTGGTCATTCGCAGGGTTCCTGACTTGATGCGTTTCATGGCTTTCTCCGGGTCGCAATCAATCCAAAACACGAGGTCTGGTACCATGGCTGCAGCGTTCATGCTCGCCACTTTTTCGAGGCCAAGATCACCAACGACGCCTTGGTAGATCAGCGACGAGTGGATGTTCCGGTCAGAAATGACCACGGAGCCACCGGCGAGTTGCGGTCGAATGATGGTGTGGGAATGGTCCAGTCGGTCTGCGGCAAAAAGCCCGGCTTCTTCCAACGGCGTTTTATTGCCGATTTTCACCGATTGCAAGGCCAATTTACCAAGTTCACTGTGTCGGCGAGGTTCGTGGGTCATCACGACATTGGGAAACGGAAACTCACTGAGAAGTTCTCCAAGAATTCGGGCGGCTTCACCTTTGCCGGAACCGTCCCCTCCCTCGACCGTAATCAAGTACATGTTCAGTCCTCACGTTCGTCTTCGAAATCGTCTCTAGCGAACAAATTGACAATCATTCCAAACAAGATCAACGTTGGTCCAACGACGATCAGCCCTCGACTGAAGAGTGCACCTGCAGCAAGGTATTGGCTGCGCCGGTAATGCTTCCCCCTGCGTATCTCAACCGCGGATTGAATGCCGAGCAGGGCCGTGGCCAAGGTGAGCAGACCAATGGCGGTCGAAAGCCCGACGGCGTTGTCGAGGGTCCAACCGGAAATGGATTGGTCATCGCTTTCTTCTCTCGTGCCGTTGCCGGGTTTCATCGTGACCGGGTCAAGGCCAACGTTGTCCGGTACAAACGTGCGCTCAACGGTTGTGTAGCCGGATTTTGAGAAGACGATGATGTGGATGTCTTGCTGCACATTTTCAATGGCGAAGTATCCGAAACTGTCGGTGGTGGTGTTTTGCAACAAGGCCCGCGAGGTGGCATCAAGAAGTTCAACCAGGACGTCTTCCACACCGTTTCCTTCAACGTCTTCAAGCGCTGTACCTGAAATATCGACGGCTTCACTTTCGGCAAAGAATGAGGTGTTGAGCAATTCCGTGGGGTTTCCTTGAAGGATCAGTGCGCCGCTCAACATGCCAAGGATGCTGCCGATGAAAATAAACGCCGCTGCAAGGTTTCTCCAACGGTCTGCGTCCTTGTCCCAAAGAGCGTACCAATCCTCGACTTCTTCCTGTTCAATCGTGCTGGTTTCAGTGGTGAGCTCGGCGGAAGACACCACCAATTCTTCTTCGATGATTCCACCGTTGAGTGCGGCTTCTTTCTTAGCCTGGACGCGGACACGGAGGGCCTCCATGCGTTGCTCACGGTCCTGGTCCATCGTGCCCCCTCCAACACCTGCGAATGCGTGCGCGGATAATACCTCTTTGATGCCCTACCGCGTGGGAAATCATTGTTTTCCTTTCAATTCAACAACGACCAAGAGGCCAAGAATGGAACCGAGCCCAACGGTGGCAACGATGAAAAGAACTCGACTTTCTTGTTGTTCAGGTTCGTGTTCCGGTTCGACATTTGTGGTGTACCCTGTCTCTTATACACATCTCCGAGCCCACGAGACCGCTGATAATCT